>NZ_JACJFL010000087.1:0-5332 GCF_014164575.1 Pseudoalteromonas sp. SG41-1 | reverse complement strand
TGTAGGAAATGGCTTTAGCCATGAAATTTTAACCGCGCGGCATAAAGCCCCGCCTACGCTTTAAACATCGGAGCTAGGTTTTAGGCTCTAGGTCCTAGTCACTTCCCTAGCACCTAGTACCTTTGTCTTCCTAGCACCTTTAATCTTTTCGCGGTGGCAAGCCACTCGCCTACAAGTAATTTAACACCGAGATAAATGTTAACACCGGTAGGCGTTGAGCTTGCTGACGCAAAACACCACACCACATTTTAAAACGCGGTGGCAAGCCACTCGCCTACAAGTGATTAATTAGACATCAAAGTAAACCTTAACACCGTAGGCGTTAAGCTTGCTGACGCACAAACTCCGAGCCACATTTAAAACGCAGTGGCAAGTCACTCGCCTACAAGTGATTTAACACCGAGATAAACTTTAACACCCGTAGGCGTTAAGCTTGCTGACGCACAAACTCCGAGCCACATTTAAAACGCGGTGGCAAGCCACTCGCCTACAAGTGATTAATTAGACATCAAAGTAAACCTTAACACCGTAGGCGTTAAGCTTGCTGACGCACAAACTCCGAGCCACATTTAAAACGCGGTGGCAAGCCACTCGCCTACAGTGAGTAATTAAACACTGAGGCAAACGTTAACACCCGTAGGCGTTAAGCTTGCTGACGCAAAAACACCTATGACTATAATAAAATGAGAGGTTAAACATTCTTGGGGAAGGTTATAAGTGGATGTTCTTAATGAAAATAACAACATGCACTTATAATTTTGATATATAACATCCTAGCAAAATCCTTCTAGTATTTGATATTTATATACTCTGATATTTAAAGCCCATTCCTTGCTGCTTTTACTTCGCTCCTTGATGCGCTATTCATTAGCTCCTTCCATTGTTGTGCCGTCCAAAGTGGCTTTGCGCTTTTTACGATCCCTTGTTGGTTTTTCCTTAATACGTTATCCATAATGTTACTCCTTGCCATCTATTGGCTGTTCATCCTTGTTATATTTAACACTGTGACTCTAACGACGTGCGATTATATAAATTGCATGTATTAGACCAGGAATATACCCTAGTAATGTTAACAAAATATTAATCCAAAATTGAGCACCTAAACCAACTTGTAAAAATACACCAAGTGGTGGAATAAGCACTGAAAATATAATTCGTATTAAATCCATGACTCTCACTCCCTGAAATTTGTATAAGAAAGCCCAGCATAACTGGGCATTCGTGGCTTATAGATTATTCAGCTACAATAGTTAAGTTATCAACTACATCGCGAACATCTTCAGCATTCTTAGCAATTTTCACCGCTAGCTGTTTTTCAGCATCCGAACCAACAGTACCATTTAGCGTTACCACACCTTTATCGGTATCTACGTCAATATCCGTACCGCCTACTTCAGAGTTAAACAAATAGCGTGTTGTAATAACGGTAGTAATTTTAGCATCCGTTAAATCACTTTCTGTGCTATCTGATTTCATCTTCTTGCTTTTTGTATCCGTGTTTTTAACGACCGTTAGCTCGTTATCAACATCAGTTACACCATCTAGACTTAAGATAAGCTCTTCCGCTAACTCTTTATCAAGCTCACTTTCAACTTTACCAGTTAGTACAACCTTGCCATTTTTTACATCAGTGTTAATGTCAAAGTTGTTTAAGTTAGTGTTCATTAACAGAACCGTTTCTGCCTTACCATCAATCCAAGCATCTTTACTTTCATTTTCCCAGCTATTTGCTTGAGCACCCATAGCGGTTGTACCAAGAACTAACGCTGCAATAATAGATTTGTTAAATGTTTTCATAATCTTTCTCCTTTTGATTAAAGACAATATGATTAATGCGAACATCAAGCCAACTTTTAAAACATTTAAAATCAATCGCTTAAACTTAATTTCATATAGCACTAGCTTTAGTCTTGGTAATTATTTACAGACTGCTCGGTAATTTATTCTGGTCGTTGCAAAATTAACCATTTAATAGCATTATTCGTTAATCTGTCGTTAATATAACAAACGCACCTAACGAAAATAAATTTAAATTATTGATTACTAAGCTAATTAATAAATGGCCTAAGCTTTGCTTTAACTATTGCAGTACTGACAATCGTAAAATACACCAACAGCATCACTTATAAGGAATACATCATGACTGTAAAATTAGAAGATCGCCCAATTGAGCAAGTGCGTGAACAAGTTATTGATCAATTAATATATAACTACAGTCATGCTGTTATTTCAGCTGATGCTTTTGAGCGTCGATTAGATCAGGCAATGGCTGCGAAAGATAACCAAAGCTTAATTGATTTGGTAAGTGACCTAGAATTAACAACCGATAGTAATTACCAGTGGGAAAAACGTGCGCAGTTTAGCCCAAACTATAGTAATAAAAGCAGCGATGAAACATTGCACTTGCGAAGTATCTTAGGATCAAACGAGCGCAGTGGGCAATGGGTAGTACCAAAAGAAATCCACCTGACGAACTTACTTGGATCTATTGAACTTGATTTCACTGACGCCATATTTCAGCATCAAAATATCACCATCCATGTCAATTGCTTACTAGGCAATGATGAAATTTATGTGCCAGAACACGTCAATGTTGTATCAAAACTGTTCAGTATTATTGGTAGTGTTGAAAACAAATCAGTGTCACTGAATAAACACCAAGGGCCAACCATTACTATCGAAGGAAAAGTTATTCTGGGCTCTGTGGAAATTAAAATTAAGCGCACCATTAAAGAAAAGTTTGTCTCATTCGCCAACAGCCTTAAAACCAGTTGGCAAGATATCAATAAACATTAATGGATAAAACACAGTTAAAGCTTAACACCCGTAGGCGCTAAGCTTGCTAACGCAAAAACACCGAAACAATATTGAATATCGCGGTGGCAAGCCACTCGCCTACAAGTGAGTAATTAAACACTGAGATTAACGTTAACACCGTAGGCGTTAAGCTTGCTGACGCAAAAACACCGAAACAATATTGAATATCGCGGTGGCAAACCACTCGCCTACAGTGAGTAATTAAACACTGAGATTAACGTTAACACCCGTAGGCGTTAAGCTTGCTGACGCGAAACTAATGTTATAAATCATTATTACGCTCACTAGGAATGTCACTTAAATATTCAACAAACTCTATTTCAAACCCTGCGGGGTCAATAAAATACACATTTTTACGAAAGGGATTTACCGCACCTGGCTTATCAATACTGTAACCAGCGCTTTCTAAACGCGAAATTACTGCAGCAATATTATTCGTAACATAAGCAAAGTGCGCTAAGCCAACTTGATGTCCGGTTAAGTCACGGTTATGTTGTTCACCATGATCACTCAATGCTAAATACTGAAAATCATCGCCAAAGTGTAACCATTTTCGTGGTTTACCGTACCACTCCCCTTCGCCTTGACTTCTTATAGACCAGTACGGAAAAGCCGCCTTATAAAAGTGCAGCATAGCTTCAACATCATCGACTACCAAATTTACATGCTCTAAATACATAATTAAATTCCTTTATTTAAGTAATTAAAGCCACAATAAAACCTCAAGCAACGTTGAGGTAAAGTGTTTTTTATAAAAGATTTAATAATTGAAAGGTACTAGGTTAAAGGCTAAAGGCAGAGACTAGCTCCATCTAACGTCTAAATAAAACAGCGCGGTATAATGCCGCGCCTACGCAAATTAAAACTTATAGCTTAAGACTTAAAGCTTTAACCTAACTTCCCGCAATCTGCATTTGTTCAATCAATACCGAACCGGTTTGAATTCCACCACGACGCTCTATGTCACCACCTATACCGCTGATGCCTTTAAACATATCTTGCAGTTTACCAGCGATGGTAATTTCGCTTACAGGATATTGTATTTCGCCATTCTCAACCCAAAAACCGGCAGCACCACGCGAGTAATCACCGGTTACGGTATTAACGCCTTGGCCCATTAATTCAGTGACCAATAAACCAGTGCCCATCGTTTTTAACAACGCAGCTAAGTCAGCATGAGTTTGTTCTACTAACCAGTTATGAATACCACCAGCATGACCGGTAGGTGTCATATTCATTTTTCGGGCTGCGTAGCTCGCTAATAAGTAAGTTTGCAGATCACCGCCTTGAATGATTTCACGGTCGATAGTTTTTACCCCTTCACTATCGAATGGTGAAGACGCTAAACCTTTTAAAATATGCGGGCGCTCTGAAATATTAACGCACTTATTAAATACTTGCGTGCCAAGGCTATCCAACAAAAAGCTCGATTTACGATACAGCGCACCACCACCTATTGCAGACACCAAGTGACCAAACAATGAATTAGCGATATCTGCACGAAAAACAACTGGGACTTTCATGGTACCTAATTTTTTGCTATTGAGCTTAGCAAGAGTTTCACTCGCAGCCTCTAAACCTACTGCCGCAGCATCTTTCAAACCAGCTTGGTCTCGCGCTACGGTATAAGCTGAATCCCGCTGCATTTGCTCACCATCTTTACCAATCACCATAGTACTAATGCTGTGGCGAGTACGCGGGTAACCTGTGATAAGACCATGGCTATTACCATACACACGTAAACCTTGATGCGATGAAAAACTGGCGCCATCTGAATTAACAATACGTGCATCGGCATTTAGCGCCGCTTGCTCTGCAGCATGACACAATTCAATGCCCTGCTCAGGGCTGACATCCCACGGGTGGTATAAATCCAAATCAAGCGGAGCAAATTCAAGTAGGTCTTTATCGGCTACGCCATTATGTGGATCATCTGAAGTAAACTTGGCGATATCAATGGCTTTCTCTACCACTGTACGCAGTGTTTTTGGGTTTAAATCAGCTGTTGACGCAGAGCCTTTGTGATTACCAACGTACACACTGATCCCCAGCCCACCATCTTGGTTAAATTCAATGGTCTCGACTTCACCCATGCGGGTACTAACTGATAAACCTGAGGTGCTCGACATCGCCGCTTCAGCGCCAGTAGCACCGAGTTTTTTCGCGTGTTCTAAAACCTCTGCAACGGCATCTTTTATTTGAGAAATTTGAGTATAAATAGGATCTTGCTGTTGGCTTTTCATATTTTTAGTCCTGAGCTTGGAGCGTTTTGCATGCGCAATCATAATACTTAAATGCTAACACACTCACTGCATTGCATCAGCTAATATTAATCATTAAAAGAATCACGTATATACCCAAGCCACCTCAAGATACAGAATTCAGCGTTTCACAGGGGCTTAATATCAAGGCGTTACTTTGCAAGAATGGCAGTCCCTTTTAAGAAGTAACAACGATGAGAGTAAGTGCCTGTGAAACGCCCAACGGGTTGGTTTAAAAGCGATTTATACTGCGT
>NZ_JACJFL010000086.1:0-6209 GCF_014164575.1 Pseudoalteromonas sp. SG41-1 | reverse complement strand
ATTTACTTTTAAAGTATTGACTATTACTTTTTATATATTATAATATAGTATATAATTAATTAAAAAATAAAAAGGACTTGAAATGGAAAAGATAAATATAAACAACCAAGAAAAAAAGTTATTAAGAGATATAATTAAAACATATAACGATCAATATCTTGGTGATTTATGTAACGTTAAGAATTTCAATAACTTCATGCTAATATTAAACGTTTTTTATAAAGGTAGAGGAAAGGTTAAGAGAACAGAATTAATTAACTTATATAGAGAAAAGGGTAAGTATTCAAATTATATAACAATCATTACATTAGTTAAAAATCAATTAGATAAGTATCATTCAAAAGGTGTTTTAAATCTACAAGAAGAATTTACTTTTAGAGTGCTAGACGAAAAAACTAACACACTAAAAAAAGGAAATAACAAAGAACAAGTTTTCGAATTACAAGGAGAAAAGAAATGGAAACAATTACTACAAATTCATTGCCAGTAAGATTTTTTAGATGGGCTATCGTAGATCCACTTAGACAATTTTCAATGTTATTATTATCATTATCATTTTTTATGTTGATATTATTTGCTTTATATCTTTTAGAAATAACAGGGGTGTTAACTTTTATATTTGGTATTGAGTCAACAGGTCTACAATTCCTATGGGAAGATGTTATATGGTATGGTATTACAGGTAGATGGTATTAATTAATAGCAATTGAGTCGATAGCTATACCGTATCTATTACTAATAACACCATCTTGTTTCAGTATTATCGTTACAGATCGTTTGCTTTGCTGTTTACCTCCAAGACCTTTAATAGTTGTTATGATTTGGAAGTCATACATATATTGTTTATTACCTATCTTTGGTTCTGCTATACCTGTTAAATAAATATCATTAGAAATAACAGAATAGACTAATACAGCTTCTCTTTCGTCTAATGCTTTGTTGTACCTTTCTTTTACTTCTTTATATACTTCAAAACCAAATTCAGTAAAATACTTTTCGCCTTGGTAATTACCATTCAATTCATCTTTAACACTGTAATTCCATATTTCATTAAATGCTTCTTTGATAAATTTCTCTACCGAAGAGGTATTAACAACAGGATCAACACTTAAATTAATCTTCTCAATATAATCAGGAACATCTTCTTTGACAGCTATATAGTTTACTTTGGTAAGCTCATTACTTCCATAAGCGTATTGTAGGTGTATAGCAATCGGAAAGATAAGAGTGATAACTAAAATTAAATAAATCAAGAAACGTGTATAATTCATTAACGTTCCTCCATTCGCATTAATACAATTTCCCATCCTTCACTCTTGGCATACAACGAAACTCTGGCTATCGTGATACTTATGTTTAGTCTTATAGAAGAAATACCTTCTATGCTGTGCTTTTGAAGCACAATAGAGCCTTCATAAGAAATAGCTTTCCTACCCTGATAGCTTCCTTCATTTGATATCGCTAATGGTGTGATTATCTCATTTAACACTTTGCCTTTACTTTCTTTAAGATCACCATTTATTGCTAAATCAAAGAAATCGCTTCTAAATCTTTCGTAGGCGTGGTTAGAGAAGTATCGTGAAAGTGCTGTTTCACGCTTTATATAGTTTATTTTACTTTGATATTCACCAAACTCTTTACCGTATATCTTTTTAACATTTTCTTCGTCTTTCGTTAGATCATTAATATATTGTGCTATTTGATTTTTGAGCACTTCAAACTCTTTTATATCACCAACATTTTTATCAGCATTTAAGTAGTTGTAGGTAAACATTTCTCTTACAGCGTCTTGAAGCCACTGTGTGATTTGTTCTTTATTTCTATACATAAGGTTTGTATCAACCTCTTCAAATAACGCACCTTCTTTGTTAAAGACAACAAAACTGTTATTAGGTGTATACAGGTAATAACTATAAATCAGGCTGTATGTAGGTATTATTATTGCTGTTAGTAGTAATGCCGTAATAATTGACAATAATATGCTTTTACTTTTCATTTCTTTGATACCTTAATGTCTCTTTAATTGTATTTACTCTTTCATGTGTTTGTTTATATTGAACTACCCTACCTTTTAGATTAGTAATATAAATTTTATGATTAGTATTTTTTTGATAAATAACAAACGAGCCAGTTAGGACAAACATCACTGAGATACTTAACAGAAGAATGGTTTTATATAAATTTCTGGTATAGCGCTTGTTTAACGCCTTTGGTGCTATTCTGTCTATTCTTGATAAGATAAGTTCTTTTTTAGAAAAATACTTTTCGCTATCGTATTTCTTTTCTTCCATATTCATTTCTCCCTTAATAAAAAGTTATATCAAAATTATATAATGTCAATTTTGATTTTTATATTTTTTGTGGTATCTAAATTACATATAAGGAGAGCAGATATGAAAAAATATTTAAAAGACAACATTTTTAAAGATCGTTATGAAAAATATTTAATAGAAAAGCGAGCTAATAAAGCAATTAAAAAGAAGCTAACCAAAAAAGAAAGAGCTATGTATTTAGCTTCTTATAAAGCAAAACAGTTAAAAGATACGTTAAGCTTTTTTGATAAAGATGATCTAGAACGTGTGGAAAGCTTTGAAGAAAGTATGACAAGACTAAAACTAACTGAAAGAGACTTAGTTGAAAAACATAATAGTTTTAATAAGCGCTCTATTGTATATCTTTTTTTCTCTGCGATTTTACTGATATTTAATGCTGCTGTATTTTTAGGTAATGAATACAGTATTACATCACCTTCTATCAACCTAATACTATTCAATGTATTTGTTTTAATGCTTTTTTATCAGCAACGTTTTTATTGTTATCAAATACACAAAAGAGAACTTAATAATTTACCTCGTTTCCTTAAAGACTATCAATATCATTTTAGATTTGGCAAAAAATAAATAATATAACTTTGAAAATATCATTTCTATGTTAAACCTTTCTATAGAAAGGGAGAAAAAAAGGAACATGATAAGGTTATTATTTTTATTAATATGTCTTATACCTAACATCGCATTCGCTAACGGTATAGACGCAACATTAACATCAATATATTTACTGGTAAAAGTTGTTATCGTCTTATTAGGCGCATTTCTATCGTTTGGTGGTATAGTTAAGATATACAACAATGTAAGAGATACCAGAAACCCAAAAAATTCAATCGGTGCGGCTTTTGCTACCATCTTTGCTGGTTCTCTTCTACTTAATATCAATAGTAGTATCACCATTATTCAAAACACATTTAACTCAGGGTCATCAGGTTATTGCTTTTATGCTGACAGTGCTAAAAACCCACATAGTAAGCAAGGGTGTTTTAAGGACAGTAATATCATTACAGATCGTTATTTAAGTGAAGTACGTGGTGAAAGTGAAGGCGCTAAATCAAGGCAAAAAGCCATTGAAACAATGCGCTCTGTATTCTCAATCGCTCAATTAATTGGTTTAGCTTACTTTGTGAAGGGTTTATTCAAACTGAAAGAAGTGTCGGAAGGCAATACTAATGACGGTTATGGAAAGGTTTTGATAATGCTTTTTGCTTCTGCGCTGGTTATGGACTTACCACATACTCTTGATACGCTTATAGAAACGATAAAACAATGGCGAAGTAGTGTTTAAACTACTTTCGCCAAATATCTAATCAACTTCTCTTCTTCTTCCCTGTTCTTCAATCTTAGAAATGATTTGTATTGAAGATTGGACTTACATTTTATTGGCTCAATATAGCCCGTAATAATACCCTCACTGGTTTCTATGCTTACAGTAAGGGTTTCGTGTAAGCGTTGTTCTATATACTCTTTATCTTTCGAGAAGCACGTAAAACGAACAAACTTTTTGCCTAACTCAAACACATTGATAATGGTGTTTTTAGACTTACCTTTGATAATGCCATATACATTTAATCTCATAATTAAAACTCCAGATCTAATGGTTCGTGTTCTTCACTTTGTGCGGTTTCCTCTGCTATGTAATCGTCAAAATCTTCATCATCAAAGTCTTCGTCTACTTCACTCTCTGTGATAGCTGATTTTGCTACTATGGTAGGTCTATTAACACGGTAATAAACTGTATTGCTTTGGTATTCACTAATAACCTTTTCGTCTTCTATATCTGCGTCAAAAAGATATTTGATTGTCCCGTCTACCCCACTTTCAGTTAAGCGAATAGCGCTAAACAGTTTATTCAATTCTTGTGAGCTTTCTTTGATTATGGTGTTTTCAACTTTTTGCTCCCACTCGGTTTTACCTTTTTCGTTGAAGTGGTTTTGCATGTTATCTTCCATTTCTTCAAAGCTATTCACATTGCGCTTATATTCTTCGATTTCATTAAACAATGGTGGCTTAACTTCAAGGAAGCTATTAACTCTTGTGATTTTTAGTGGTTTAGGTGCGGCATAAAACATTTTTACGCGCTTAGTATTATCTTTGAAAAGCATATGTGCTTCACCTGCTGCCTGATCTCTTAAATCACGCTCACTGATAATATTTTTCTCACTTATACTTGCGTTATTTGTTGCTTTATAAACAGTATTAAGCCCATTACTGTCTTTCTCAAAACTGCTTTGTTCGATAACCTTTTCTTGACCTGCTGCTGATTGGAATATTTTTAATGTTTCAGTAGGATCTTCAAGCTTCATACATATCTTAATAGCACAGTTCGCAACGATTGAGGCTGCTTCTTCTTCAGAGCCTTTTTTAAATGCTTGATAGTCCTGACCTGCGAATATCATAAAGAAGCCAAGTGAACGTGCTTGGGCTGGCATAACGGCTGCGCCTTCAACAGCGTAGTAGCCGTATTCATCGAATATCGTTAAGTAAGGTGAAGGTGCGTTTGTGGGTTTACTTTCAATTACTTCGTCAACATCACCTTCTACCATAGAGCCAAGCGTTACGGACATCATTTGTTTGATAGAAGAAATGATTATTCTTCCAAGATTTCTTGTGCTTGACGGTGCTTTTTCAAGTGAAGGTAAAAGCACAACTAAGATACGTCTGTTTACTACTACGTCATAAAAATCAATTTCAGCGTTTTGAGTTCGCATCATATGAGCGTAGCTATCACAAAACAGACCAAAAGTTTCTTGAAATTGCATGGTGATATAGCCGTGTTGCTCCGATACTTTCTCACCTTGATTATTACTATCGTTAATAGTGTATGTACCGTCAGCGTTAGCTTTATAGATACAAGAAGGAAGGTTGATAAGATAATTAACTAAACCGTCATGTTTATCTTTGGGAATATCTCTACGGTTAGCAAGATCAATAAGTGTCTGTAATTCAAAGTGCTCTCGAATAACATCAGCATTAAGTTGTAATTCACCTTTGTCTCTTAGATATACAAGAACACGCATAAGTAGTGATACAAAGCTTTGTGCTCTTGATTTCCATATATCTTCTTTACCGCTTAATAGTGAATTAACAAGTTCTGTTAAACTATCGTCTGTACCTGATGAAAAAGGGTTTACAGTATTAGTGATTAACTGATCGCCTAACTCGTCTAACTTAACCGAAGCGGTCATATAGTTGATTAGGTATAAATCGTCTAAACGTCCATAAGCGGCTACAAGGCTGAATACCTTAGCCCACAACCCGTTATCACCTTTACCGTCAATAAAGATAAAACCCGAACACTGATTAAGGCTGTTTGTCGCAATTGACAACAAACTTTCGGTCTTACCAGCTCCAGTTGTACCAAAGATTAAGCAATGTGTTCTAACGTCCGAATTGGTAAACCATATTTCTTTTTTGGTGTCTTTCTCATTACCAAAGAAGGTTATGCCTTGTGGTTTGTCAGGCAAGTCAGTAGCAGGGTGAAGCTCGTTTTCATCCTGATCTTCTTTTGACGTAATAGGTTTTTTGAAAGGTAATGTGTGTTTTGCTTTAAGACTAATACTATATAACAGTAAAGATATAATTATTGTTATTTCAAATATTGCTGGAAATATAAAACCTGCTATCAAAGGTAATGGTAAATATAAAGTTGCGTCCTTAGATTTAAAAAACTTACCTATTTTCTCTGGTGTTGAAGTCATATCTTTACGATATGATTGTTGACTTGTAGTTGTATCTATTCCTTTTAATTCTCTCGCCATCGTTATTCTCCCTGTATAATAACGATGTACCATTTATATTTTTTTAATCAATATTGATATTTATTTTTTATATATTTTATTAAATAGCCAAAACATTTAAAAAGATTTATTAATCTTGCTG
>NZ_JACJFL010000085.1:0-6460 GCF_014164575.1 Pseudoalteromonas sp. SG41-1 | reverse complement strand
ATCCTTTGAGTTTTTTAATACTTTCAGTCTAACTCTGTATCTAAATGTAAATCAAGGGATTTATATTTGTTGTTTTTTTGTTGTTGTAAAATACAAGAAATAATCCCGCGAGTTGTTGAAAAAAACCAGATACAACGACTGTTTATATATGGCTATGTTGTAGTTAAGTGTGGCTAGGCGAGAATTCATTTTATAAAGCCTCTTTTATCCATGTTTGATCTGAGAATTCCGTGTTATCTTCCATGGTTCTAAACCAACTCAGATAATTCTCAATATAGTCAGTATCTAATTCGTGTGAATCGCAATGTGGACAATGAGATATTGTTTCTTCATGGTCAGCAATGGCTTGACCCAGTTGGTTATTAGCAATATTAGATTCAACTTCATGACGGAGTTTTTTAGTTGGGAGTAGTTTAAGTTAATAACGTGACGTAATACATTTTGAAACTGCTTTTAAGCCATACAGCATCTGCCATTGTTGGGTTTCAGTACATTAAGTATAGTTCGCCAACAAATCTTGACTTCAGATATCAAAATTCTTAACTGTCCGCTTCACGCTTAATCCCGCCGCTCAGATCGTCACGGACAACTAATTAAATACCACTACATACGACTAAGTACCACACACCATAAAACCGGGATTCCCCCCACGGCAATTTTTACTTTGAATTTAAGTGCTTTTTGTATAGCTTTGAGTTTTTCGCGGTCGTCGCCTTGTATTTCGATGATGCCGTCTTTTATTGCTCCGCATTAGTCCCTTTGGCTTTGCTGCTATCTATTAGTTTATTTTGACCTGAATTTAGCACCACATTTATGGCAGAGTTTAGGTCTGATTTCTACGCCTTCACTACCTGATGCAAATGGAATAGAGTTACATTTTGGACACCTGTAATACAACCAAATACCAACGTTAAATATGAGCACTCCGATTAATGCACCATAAAAAGGATTTAGAAACTTAATATCAAAATATTGAAGAATAAAGCCACTTGAAAAGCATACAACAGTTAATAGTAATATGAGAAAAACCGTTTTTTTACTGGTTTAAATTGCTTCGATACATCATCCATAATTGAGTGTTGCTCCAGTTAAATTAACGCTGCAGTTGGCGGTAAAATGAGAGTGGCTAAATCGCGAGGAACAAGCGAAGCAAGTTACCACGCTACTTTATTACTTTGTTACTTTGTTTTATTGTATCAACAGCACCGATAAAGTTTTGTGCTATTCATATTCGCTGAATACTTGGTGTACCCTAGCTGGTGTTATTTTATTAAAGTCATCTTGGTAGTAATCCTTCGCATACTCAATAAAATATTCTGGAGTTATAGTGATTGCAGGGAGCAGCCAACTAGCTCCGTTATCTTCATTGTTTTGGAAATTAACAGTTCCTTGTTGCCATGACCCTGAGTTGGAAGTACGCCAAAAACAAAAGGTCACATGAGCTATTTCGAAGAAATCGTTATCTAAAACGCCGAGCAGTTCTTCAGGAGCCCCTTCATACATCCCTGGCCAAATTCTAAACTCTTCTTGAGCATGAGGACTAACTTCTGATTCATGATCGAAGCCTTTAATTAAAATAGCATCACCTTTTATGACAATGACGATTTCATCACCACCACCATTTTCATATGAAGCAACGTCTATCCCTGGCGCCCAATTAGCTTTGTAAGAAAAGCACCTTAGGTATTCGTCTTTACAAAGCTCTATATCCAAAGCTGCACTAGCTTTTAGAGCAGAGACTAGTTTTTTATTGGGTAGATTATCTAATATCATTTAAGCTTCTCTTTGTGTGGGTAGACAATTTTATCTCCAATGTTTTTCTTTGTATTACAATACATTGATCATAAATTAAGAAAGTACAGATATGCAATTAGGTCATCAAGTCTCTGCTTTTTATAGGCAAGCCGGCGGCTCACCCTCCGGCAATTTTCACTTTGAATTTGAGTGCTTCGAGGATGGCTTTGAGTTTTTCGCGGTCGTCGCCTTGTACTTCAATGATGCCGTCTTTTACCGCGCCGCCTTGGCCCATTTTACTTTTAATGGTTTTGGCGAGTTTTTTTAAATCGTGTTGCTCGCTGTCAATACCAGTTACCAACATAACACCTTTACCTTTACGGCCTTTGGTTTGGCGTTCGATGCGCAGGGCGCCGTCTTTAAATACTTTACTAGCCACTTCTGTGCTTGGTTTTGGTTGGCTGATACGGCCTGTTTCGGTTGAATAAACGAGATTACTATCACTCATGCTTAACCTGCATTTAAAAAGTTAAATAAACAATGGCCTAGATAATATCAAATCTAAAACAAATTTGTGCATAGGGTGTTTTATTTTTGGTGATTTATCATTAACAAGTTATATTTAATACTAATTAAGAATGGATAATCTGAGCAGGAGTTAACTAATGGGTCTAAGTAAGAGTGCATCAGCAGATGGTGCTACACTGACTATTCAAATTAAAGGGAAGTTCGACTTTAATTTAGTGCAGTCATTTCGACAGTCGTATTCCGATATCAATGAAAAAACCGCTAAGGTCGTAATTGACTTGCGAGAAACAGATTACATGGATAGCTCCGCCCTTGGTATGTTACTGAATATGAAAAAGACCTTGGGTACCTCAGTTGATGCAATTCAAATCAGTAATTGTCAGCCGCAACTGAAAAAAATCCTGCAAATATCACGTTTTGATAAAAAGTTTGATATTGATTAATGCATATTCTCGTTGTTGATGATCAGCCACTTAATTGTACGCTTTTGAAAGTAATGCTGGTGCAACAAAATTACGAGGTATCAACTGCCGCTAACGGTGTTGAAGCATTAGCAATATTAGCACAGCAAAGCATTGATATTGTGCTACTCGATGTAATAATGCCAGTAATGGATGGCTATGAAACAGCGACAAAAATTAAGCTGTTATACAACGATGTTCACCTACCAATTATTTTTATAACCTCTTTGGAAGATCAAAACAGTTTTGAACGTTGTTTAGAGGTCGGTGGTGATGACTTTATTCATAAACCGTTTGATAAAGTAATTTTAACCGCGAAAATAAAAGCTCATAGCCGCACCCGCAAGCTGAGTTTAAAAACCCACGAACAAAATAAATTATTAGAATATCATTACAATCAAACCGAGCGCGAGCACGAAATCGTTGAGCATATTTTTAATAATGCCTTAGAAAACCAACATAAGTTTACCAACAACATTGATTTTCATCTTTCACCGGCTTCTATGTTTAATGGTGATATGTGTTTGGTTGGGCAAAGTCCAATTGGTAGTTTGTATTGTATGCTGGGGGATTTTACCGGCCATGGCTTAGCGGCTGCGGTAGGGGCATTGCCGGCGTCGAAAGTGTTTTACACTATGGTTAATAAAGGCATGGCGGTCAGTGATATTGCCGCAGAAGTTAATGCCGTATTAGTACAATTATTGCCCGGGCATATGTTTTGTGCCGCGACAATTATTGAGTTAAGTAGCTCCGGGAAAAGTGTTTCTGCTTGGCTTGGTGGCTTGCCTGACGCTTATTTAATTGATCAACAAGGAAGCGTATTAAAAACCTTAGAGTCACAGCACATGGCTTTAGGGATTTTAGAAGGCGATGAATTTGAGCGTGAATTAATTCATTTTGAAGTCGATAGCAGTATGCGTTTGGCACTGGCCACCGACGGTATTATAGAAACTACCAATGCAGACGATGAATTTTTTTCAGAGCAACGCTTTATAAAGGCGCTTGCAAGCAAGCCCCAAGTCAGCTGTAAAGATGTGATCAATCAAGTTACCAAGTTTGCTCATGGCAGTAAACAACAGGACGACCTTAGTTTAGTGCTTTTTAACTGTGTGGCGGTTCCTGCTGCGGCTGAAGAGCAAGCCGCTTACTCTCGATTACCGTTCAATTTTTCTTTAACGCTTAATTCACAGCAAATAAAACAAACCGATCCAGTGCTTGAAATCGTCGAAGTGATCACCCAAGTTGGCGGGCTAAAAGAGCACCGCTCTGATATTTTTTTACTGCTCTCTGAGGCATATAATAATGCACTTGATCACGGTGTATTAGGGCTCGATTCAGCTATTAAAAATAAAGAGGATGGTTTTATTGAGTATTATCAACTTCGAGAGGCAACATTAGCCAAACTCGTTGATGCATTGATCATTGTAGATATACGTTATTGTCCTGATACATTGAGCCTTTATTTTACAATTTGCGATTCAGGCAATGGTTTTGCAAACACCGACAGTAATGCTAACAGTAATAATCGCGAGCACGGTCGTGGGCTATCTATATTAGAAGAAATAGCAGAGCAGGTGACTTATAACTCATCGGGTAATCAAATTGAAATGTGTTATCGATTAGCGCAGCAACAAAGCTAGTCGTGGTTGTTTAGCCATGCTATGATTCGTTTTTTAGATGTTTGGATGGCTAAATGGTTTCTTCTTATTTATCTCTTGCGCAGTTAGATGTGCCTGCTCAGTTAGTCTCTGCTGAGCTTACTAAGCTCGAAAGCTATTTATCAAATCAGTCGCTTCCTGAGGTACGCTGGCAATATCAAATACCAGAACTGGGTGAAGGCGGGGCGTGCAGTTTATTTGGCTATTTACAAGATGAGCCGTTTAAACTCACTGATTTTTTACCGCAAGATCAGCACACCACGCAAAAGCTTGCTCAATTACAACTAATTGTTGATTACGTTGTAGCGCAAACTAAGGTTGATTGGTACGGCATTTACCAAAGTACAGCAACACCTGAGGGTCAGCAATTACTTAAACTGACTTACTTTGGCGCGCCAAGCCGACCGCTTTTTCCGCTTACTGAAGCATTTGCTGCTGGTAGTAATAATGTGCAGGTGGCACTGAGTAGTAAAGGGCGAGTGATCAACAACGTTGAGCAGTATTTGGCTGCGGGTGGTGAATATTATACCTGTGACCCTAAAGTAAAATCAGAAGCCTGTTTACCGCTTTTTGACAGTGCTAATCGCTGCGTTGGTATTGTTGATGGCGAAGCCTTTAATAACGATTTTTTCAACCAGCAAACATTAGCGCTATTAATTGCGTGCTGTATTAAAATTCCTCACTTTTTAGTGTAAATAACACTAGTCAATCTAGTGAGCTTTTATGTTAAGCTAAGTGCAACAGCTAACCCCTAAATAATGAAAGAGATAGTCAATGTTCTCAGTATTAAAACCATTACCCACTGATCCTATTCTTGGCCTTATGGCGGCCTATAAGCAAGATACTAACCCAAATAAGATTGACTTAGGGGTTGGTGTTTATAAAGATGAATTCGGTAATACGCCGGTATTAAAAGCAGTTAAAAAAGCTGAAGCGTTTCGTCTTGAAAACGAAACTAGCAAATCATACATTGGTTTGGCGGGTAACTTAGATTACTGCCAAAAAATGGAAAACCTATTATTAGGTGAGCACCAAGCGTTATTAGCTAATCGTGTTCGTACAGCACAAGCTCCAGGCGGTACAGGTGCACTGCGAGTTGCAGCTGAATTTATAGTTCGCTGTAATCCAGGTGCGACAGTATGGGTTACTAATCCTACTTGGGCAAACCACATTAGCTTGTTTGAAGCCGCTGGCCTAACAGTTAAAGAATACCCGTACTACGATTATGAAAACAAAGACTTATTATTTGATGAAATGATCGAAACCCTTACCCAAGTGCCAAAAGGTGATGTGGTATTACTGCACGCATGTTGTCATAATCCAAGTGGTATGGACTTAAACGAAGCACAGTGGAACACGGTTGCTGAACTGGCAAAAGATGTTGGCTTTACACCGCTGGTTGATATTGCATACCAAGGTTTTGGTTCAAGCCTTGAAGAAGATGCAAATGGTTTACGTATTTTAGCCAATGCAGTTGATGAGTTAATCATTTGTTCTTCATGTTCGAAAAACTTTGGTTTATACCGCGAGCGTATTGGTGCATGTTCAATTATTGCTAAAGACAGTGCAACAGCAGACATTTCAAACTCTGTTATGTTAAGTGTGGTACGTAGCATTTATTCAATGCCACCTGCGCACGGTGCTGACATTGTAAATACCATTTTAAGCAGTACAGAACTGACACAACAATGGCACAGTGAACTTGATGAAATGCGTAACCGTATCAATGGCCTACGTACTTTGATCAAAGACAGTCTAGCGGCAAAAGAGATTGCTCAAGACTTCTCATTTATTGACCGTCAACACGGTATGTTTTCTTTCTTAGGTATTAATAAAGAACAAATTGAGCGCCTGCAAAAAGAATACGGTATCTACATTGTTGGTTCAAGCCGCGTTAACGTAGCGGGTATCAGTCAAGCTAATATCGATTACTTTGCAAATGCTGTTGCAGATGTTTGTAAATAATCTTATTTAAATAGCGTTTATTGAAATAAAAAACCGCACTAACTTATTGTTGTGCGGTTTTATTTTTTAACCTAGAACCTAGAACCTAGAACCTAGAACCTAGAACCTAGAACC
>NZ_JACJFL010000084.1:0-7339 GCF_014164575.1 Pseudoalteromonas sp. SG41-1 | reverse complement strand
ACCTAGAACCTAGAACCTAGAACCTAGGAATTGATGGATTTAATAATACTAACTCGGACTCGGATCACACCATGCCTAAATTGAATATGTTGTTTTTAAGCTGTGCAGCAGCATTGAGCTTACCTGTTGCCGCTGATGAGGTAAAACACTTCCAGTCTTTTGCAGGCTATACCGGCTTAATTAACACTCCTAATGCTGAAGTAATGGATTCTGGCGTGGTTGATTTTGGTTATAACAATCAGCTTGATTTTCGGGGCCAGAGGTACATGGATGGCCATAATTTTATAGTCTCCGCTGGCTTATTTGAAGGCCTTGAAGTTAGTGGCCAAGTTGCATCTAACTCTATGCACGATAATTTATTTTATTCGGAGGGCAGAGGCCAAACTCGTGATTTATCTTTTAATGCTAAATACCAAATACCTTACATACCAAAAGACTGGTTGAGTGTTGCTATTGGTATGAAGGATATGGGGGGCGCGGCAAATAACTATAAAACAATTTATGCTGTTGCCTCAAAAGAGCTGTGGGATTTTAGATTTAGTGCAGGTGTTGGCTCAAGCGATCGTAAAACGGGGCAGATGGATGGGGCTTTTGCTGGTATTGAATGGCAACCGTTCAAGTGGTTTAGCTTATTAACTGAATACGACTCTGAGGCTGTTAATGCCGCTGCGCGACTAACCATTCCTAAAGAATGGTTATATGATATTGGTGAAATCACCTTAACCAGCCGTTTTTACAGTAATACTGAATTATCTGAAGATACCAGTAATTATTGGGGTATCAACTTTACCTTACCACTAAGTGATGAGTTAGGTTACCAACAGCCAGTTAAAGCTGCACCGAATGTGCAAAATAATACTGCTAATGTACCTGTTGCGACTAAAGGTGCGGCATCTATAAACCCTGATGCTGTAAAAATACAAACGCCAAATGATTACACTTTACCTACCGTTAAGCCAGAAGCGCGTACTACTGCAAAGATTACAAATAATACAGAGCAACAAGCTGAGTTAAGTCAGTTGAATTCTCAATCTGTTAACTTGAAATTAGCATTGGTGGAAGATGGTTTTGAAAATGTGAGTGTTGCTTTTAACAATAATAATCAGTTGTTTGTTAAATTTGAAAACTCAATTTTTAATCGTAACGATATTGATGCATTAGGATTGGTATTAGGGCGTGTTGCTGAGTTAATAACACTTGAGGGTGTTGAATTTAGCGTGCAACTAAACAAATATGATTTAGCATTACTTAATGTTGTTGGTACCGTTGATAATTACAAAGAATATATTGTTAACAATATTTCGCCTGATTTATTAATCACCCTAGGGGCTGCTCTTGAGCCAAATGGTTTGGTTTGGGTAGGAACTACAGATACTAGTTCGCCATACTTTAAACCGCGTTTAACAATAGCGCCAACCATAAGCAATACCTATGCAACTGAGCTTGGAGTATTTGATTACTCAGCCGCCATTAGAGCCGATTTAGAGGTGCCTTTATGGCAAGGCGGCGGCATTATTTTAGGTGGCCAAGTAAATGTTGCGAATAGTGATGATTACGCTGAAAATAAGCCGTTTAAAAACTACCGTAAAGAAACCCAGTTTGATCGCGCTTTGTTCTATCAAACTTTTGAACTACCGTTTGGTTTTTACAACCAAACCCAAGTTGGCTATATCAAAGACTTTTATGACTACCGCGGTATTAGTAATGAAACAGCTTGGCTAAGTGATGCTGGTAGGCATAAAGTGAGCTTTAAATTTGGCTCTTTTCAGTACCAGGATTACCGCGGTAGCCGCAGTTACCAAATGTTTAATTATCAATATAATTGGGTAGAGCAAGATATTACTTTGCATGCCCAAGCTGGTGATTTTTGGTATGAAGATAGTGGTTACAAGCTAGAATCACGTTTTTGGTTTGGTGATAGCTACTTAGCTGTATTCTTTGAAGACTCAAGTGCGCAAAGAGCCGGTGCTGCGATAAGCATACCGTTATCACCGCGTAAAGATATGTCGGTCACCCGTTTTGGCCAAGTTAAAGGTAATGAGGCCTACCGCCATAGTATTGGTACGCAAGTAGGTAAGTCGCATAATCAATTGGTTTTTAACCAGTTATATGCACCAAGTTCAATAGTTGGCTTAGATAAAACATTCTTTAACCAAGGTCGCTTATCGAGTGATTATGTTTATAAACATTTACCAAGGTTAAAAGAAGTGTATTTAAAATATCGGTAACAAATTTTTATTAGACTAACTATTGTACAAATATGTAGTTAGTCTATATTATGTAACGAACTGATTAATTACTATAGAGCGATTAGCTCTATTTTTGACAAAAAGTAAAAAATGTTGTTTTTTTGCTCATTTTTGTTGCGTTATGGCTATACTTTTCTAAAGTAAACGCTAATATTGTAACGAGTATAAAAAATCTTAGTTTATTGATTGTTTATTATAAAGGAATAAAAGGACTCCCTATGTTTACTAACAAAAAATCGCTATTGGCATTGTCTGTAGCTTCTGCATTTGCTCTAACTGGTTGTTTTAGTGATGACGATGGTAATGATTACACACCACCTGGACCAGGACCTGATCCAGTAGTGGTTGTTCCACCTCAAACACCAACTGAACTTAACTTTATAGTTAATGTAGCAGTAGTAAATGGCGACTCAGATGCAATTGCAGATGCAACAGTAAGATTTGTGGAAAATGGCGCGCCATCAACTAACATCGTTGATGTAGATGGCAACGTGGTTCAAACTGCAACAACTACTGAAGATGGTGGCTTTATTGTTACTGTTAAGAGTGGCTCTGAGTTATCAAGTGTGACAGCTGTAGTTTCTGCTGCAGGTTTTATAACTAAATCTTTCAATGTTGACTTATCTAACGAAGACGAACTATCTGTATTACCAGCTCAGTTCCAATTGACCTCAACAGATACTGCTGGCCTTGCAAGCGTTGCAACTGCTTCTACTGATATTAGCGGTTCAACAACAACAGCTGAAGTTAAGGCTGATGCTGCAGTTTCTGGTGCTTCTTTAGCTACTGCAACTCTACCAAGTGGCATTACGCTTCAAAATGCTGCAGGCGAAGCTGTAACTGGTGATTCAGTATCATTGAGTGTTGTAGGTACAGATCCAGCATCTTCAACTAAATCATCAGTGATCCCTGAAGGTCTAAATGTTGGTAACACAAGCGCAAATGTTTTAGTGCCAGTTTCGGTTGCTGATGTAAACTTATTAGTGGGTGACACTAAAGTTAAGAAGTTTGCTGGTGACACATTAAAAGTAACACTAGCAGCACCTACCGATTTAGCAGCTGGCGAAACGCTTACTGTTAAGTCGTTCGATGATGAAACAGGCCTATGGTCTGCAGATGACTTTGCAGTTACACAAGGTACTGGTACAGTAAGCTTTGAAACAAACCACTTAACGTGGTTTGCTGTTAACCGCAATGCGAATACTTGTACTGACGGCTTTTCTGTAAATGTTACTTCAGGCACTATTCCTGCAGGTGGTTTATATCTATCAGCTTTATCTTCAGATGGATCTGTATCTAGCTTCATCCGCGGTGGTGCAACTTCAAAGACTGTCGTATCAGCTGCAACAACATTACGCTATGGTATATATGATGGCGCAACTGCTCGAGTTAGACTTTTTGACCGTGAAGGTGGAACATGGTTTGACTCACAAACAGAAGTTGGTGTTTGTGGCAGTGTTGATTTAACTCCTGTAGCACCATTTACTTTAGTTAATAAAGAATTAACTCTTACAGGTGCTTGTTCGAACGATGCTGATGTAGCGGTGAATGTTACTAATTCAACTGTTTCATTTAAACGTGCTGGCAAAGCTGCAAGAGCTGCAATTAAAGATGCGAATGGTAACTTCCAGTTAACTAACCTACGTGAAGGTGAAAACTACGATGTTACTGTTAACTTCCGTGGTTTACCTGTTGAAGGTGCGAACACATTCACAATTGAAGGTGCTAATGCTGACGCGTTAACTCAAGCATTCCAGTTTACATGTCCAACATCTACCGGTGGTACTGGTGGTACTGGCGGTAACGGTTAATTTTTGTTAGTTCCTATTAGGGATTAAGCCTAAAAGCCGCATTTATGCGGCTTTTTTTCGTTTTGGGCTACCTTGCCAACGGGTTACAGGCAGTGGGCTTCGGGGCACGAGCTACGAGCTGCAGGCCTAAAACCTAACACCTAAAACCTACCTTTGACCTTTTCGCGGTGGCAAGCCACTCGCCTACACGTAATTAAACACCAGAATACAATTTAACACCGTAGGCGTTAAGCTTGCTGACGCGTATTCATTAACACCTTTATGAATAAATCAATTAAAATCTTTCGCGGCTAAAGCCGGCTCCTACGATAAATTTACCCCCTGTAGGAAATGGCTTTAGCCATGAGTTTTATAAACCGCGCGGCATAAAGCCCCGCCTATTCTTAATCCTAACACTGTGCTTGGTTTAATCTCTACCTAACACCTAACATCTAACATCTAAAACCTGACTGCCCCCCTCATTTTCCAATCTCAACCTTCATCTCATCTCCTAGTATTTCTTTGTATTTTGCTGCTAGCGCATTTTTGGCGTTATCATCACCGTGCACTATTTTTATATGGCTGGGCTTTTTACGCATACCTGTTACAAATTTTATTAAGCCGTTTTGATCTGCATGAGCACTGTAGCCGCTGATTGTGTGTACTGCTGCGTTAATGGTGATTTTATGGTCATTAATATGCACATAACCATTACTTGGTCCATAGGTTTGAATATCTCGGCCGAGCGTGCCACGGCCTTGGTAGCCAACAAAAATCACATCGGTAGTTTCATCAGGTAAAAATCGCTCTAGGTAATTCACAATTCGTCCGCCGGTGCACATGCCACTAGCGGCAAGAATAATCGCGGGTTGTTTGCGTTTGCTTAGGTAATTAATTACGGCTATATGCTCTTGGTGACTGTCGATAGTATGCAACTGCGCAAAGTTTAATGGATGGCGGCCTTTGGCTAAGCGTTTTTTTGCTTCATCGTCCCAGAGGGTTTTAAATTTTCGATACTCTGTGGTGAAGTTAGCTGCCATAGGGGAGTCCACAATGACTTCTATGCTTTGCCATGGCGAATTTTTAGCTGCGTTGTGAATTATTTGCTCCAGTTCGTACAGTAACTCTTGCGTACGGCCAATGCTAAACGCTGGCACAAGTACAATGCCATTATCGGCAACGGCTTTTTCAATCACCTTTTTCAGTGTTTGCGTGCGTTCTTTTCGGCCTTGATGGTTTTTATCACCATAGGTTGACTCGATCACTAAAGTATCGGCTTTGTAAGGCGCTTTGGGGGAAGGCAGTAGCGGAGTATGCGGCGCTCCTAGGTCACCAGAAAATACTACGCGATGGGAATTTCCCTTGCTAGTTTTAGTTTTTATATCTATTTCAACATAGGCGGAGCCTAAAATATGCCCGGCACGTTGTAAGCGAGCTTTCGCGGTGGGCTTGTTGCTGGTGGTTGGTAAGTCAAACCAAGTATTAAATTCGATAGCGACAATACGCTTGGTAAGTAAGCTTAAACAGGCGTTAATAATTTTTTGATCTCGCGTTACCCCGACTTTAAGTGCATCTTCAATCACTAATGGTAATAGACTTGCCGATGCCTTCGAAGTAAAAATAGGGCCAGTGAAACCAGCAGCAAATAAGTAAGGTATGCGGCCAACGTGGTCAATATGACAATGCGTAACAATCAGCGCAGTGACAGTTGAGATATCAAAGTCGATAGCTAAACTTGGCCCTGCGTCTTCCCCTTGAAAAAGCCCACAGTCAATTAACACCGATGAGTGTTGATCATAATCCAACTGATGGCATGACCCCGTAACCCCATTCACCGCTCCATGATGGGTAATTTTCATGGTTGATCCTTGTTGATTAAATTATACAAATTAGAAACAAGGTTAGGATAAAAAATGTCAAATTAAAAGGTTGGAGGTATTAGGGAAGTGACTAGGACCTATAGCCTAAAACCTAGTTCCTATGTTTTAAAGCGTAGGCGCGGCTTTATGGCTCGGGGATTATAAAATTCATGGTTAAAGCTATTTCCTACGTTTTGTACAATTTGCCTGGCATTAACCTTTTGTGTATATGCCTATGTAGGCGAGTGGTTTGCCAGCGCGTTTTAAATGTGGCTCCGTGTTGGTGCGTCAGCAAGCTCAACGCCTACGGTGTTAAAGTTTGCCTCGATGTTAAATCACTTGTAGGCGAGTGGCTTGCCACCGCGTTTTAAATGTGGCTCCGTGTTGGTGCGTCAGCAAGCTCAACGCCTACGGTGTTAAGGTTTATCTCGGTGTTAAATCACTTGTAGGCGAGTGGCTTGCCACCGCGATATTCAATATTGTTACGGTGTTTGTGCGTCAGCAAGCTCAACGCCTACGGTGTTAAAGTTTGCCTCGATGTTAAATCACTTGTAGGCGAGTGGCTTGCCACCGCTAAAAGGTTAAAGGTGCTAGGAAGACAAAGGTGCTAGGTGCTAGGGAAGTGACTAGCACCTAGAGCCTAAAACCTAGCTCCTATGTTTTAAAGCGTAGGCGCGGCTTTATGCCGCGCGGTTGTATTGAACCATCAGTCATTAGATTTCAGGTGTAGCTAATCTCTGCCTTTAACCTTTAACCTAATACCTAATACCTATTACCCCGTATCTTTCATTTCTCGAGGTAGCTTTAACCTTTGCATTCAATTAAACTCAGTCTCTTCAATGTAACTTTTGGTGTTTTGCATGGCTAAAGATAGGTTCGCGCCAAAACCTTTAAACGATATTATGGCTGGCCTGAGTGGTCGATTGTCGTCGTATGCAGGTAAAAGCCAAGCATTAGATAAACAACAAACTTTATTGAGTGAGTTTTTGGGCGCTAATTTAGGTGGAAAATGTCGCGTTAGTAATTATCGCGATGGTACGCTGATGATTGAGGCGGTATCTGCACCTATAGCACTGCGTTTAAACTACTTAAAAATGGATATGCTGTCACACTTTCGTAGTGCCGGTATGGCAGAACTTGGGCAAATTAAAATTACCGCTAATCCACAAGCCAGCCAACGATTAAGTCCAAATAATGCGTTAAAAACAGCTAACGCCATTCCTGCGAATAAATTAGCTATGAGTGAACAAACCGCTGATTACCTTAATGCGATTGCACAAAGTGCACCACCGTCACTAAAAGAAAAGCTAGAGCGTCTAGCGAGGCATGGTAAAAAATAAAGGTTTTAAGCGCTAGGAAGAAATAGGCGTTAGGAAAAGTTTACCATGTATATTTAGTTTGCAACTGTATTGAAGAACCTAGAACCTAGAACCTAGAACCT
>NZ_JACJFL010000083.1:0-8452 GCF_014164575.1 Pseudoalteromonas sp. SG41-1 | reverse complement strand
GTAAGCGGTAAGCGGTAAGCGGTAAGCGGTAAGCGGTAAGCCAAAAATTTGAGCGTTGCAAATTATTATGTCAACACTTAAAAAGCACTCGGACAGCTTAAAACTTATAGCTTACCGCTCTAAAGCTAAACTTTCATACACACATATTTTTCTTCGAGGTACTCGTCGAGCCCTTGGTGGCCACCTTCGCGACCAAGACCTGACTGCTTAACCCCACCGAATGGTGCGACGGGGTTTGATATTAACCCTTCATTAATACCTACCATGCCGTACTCTAACGCTTCGCTCACTCGGTATATTTGTTTCAAATCTTGGCTATAAAAATAAGCAGCTAAACCATAAGGCACATCGTTGGCCAGTGCCAAAACTTCAGGCTCTTCATCAAATACAATGATACTCACCACCGGGCCAAAAACTTCTTGATGGTAAATGTCCATCTCAGCAGTTACCCCATTTAAAATAAGCGGTGCTTGATAGTTACCACCAAGCTCAACATTATCACCTATTTGTACTGCACCTTTTGCTTTGGCATCTGCAACCAACTCTTGTACTTTTTGCTTAGCTTTAGGATAAATCAACGGCCCTATATCTGTTGCGTCATCAAGCCCATTACCGACTTTCAGTGCTGTAACTTTTTTAGCTAATTTATCAACAACTTGATCAAGCACGCTACGCTGTACAAAAATACGGTTAGCCGCGACGCAAGTTTGCCCGCCATTTCTAAATTTTGCCCCCATAAGTCCCATTACCGCTTCATCCAAATCGGCATTATCAAAAATAATAAACGGCGCGTTACCACCAAGTTCCATTGAAGTACGCTTAATAGTAGGGGCACATTGTGCAAGTAATTGCTTACCTACGCCCGTTGAACCGGTAAAAGTGAACTTACGAACAAGTTCAGATTTAGTTAGTAACTCACCCACCATTTTAGCGTTTTCAGAGAGCAATACATTAAAAGCGCCTTTTTCAAAACCGGCTTGGTCAGCCAAATAAGCTAATGCTAAAGCACATAAAGGTGTATGTTCCGAAGGTTTTAGTACAAAGCTACACCCAGCGGCATAGGCTGGTGCAACTTTACGGGTAACCATAGCAATTGGAAAATTCCAAGGAGTTATGCCTGCAACCACGCCAATAGGCTGTTTAAAACTAGTTAAACGATGATTGTCATCAGTGGCGGGGATCACATCACCATAGCTACGTTTGGCTTGCTCTGCGAACCACTTAATAAACCCAGCCCCATATTCAACTTCACCAAGGGCTTCTTTTAATGGTTTACCTTGCTCTTTAGTCATTAATTCAGCAAGGGTTTGTTTATGCTGCATAACCAGTTCAAACCAACGCATTAATACATTACTACGCGTTGTGGCATTGGTGGCTTTGAGTTTAATAAATGCGCCGTGAGCGGCGTTGATGGCTTTATGAACCCCATCATCATCGATATCACTTACCATCATGATGCTTTGCTGTGTAGCGGGATCATCAACACTAAAGTGTTTTTCAGTAGAGTAAAACTCACCGTTAATGAAAGAGTCGTTAAATAGTAGATTATCCATAAAACCTCCAAAGCAATTATTACGGCATATAGCCAATGTTATGTTCACCACCGATAAGTGAAAGGTACTAGGTCAAAGGCAAAGACTAGCTCCACCTAAAATCTAACATCTCAATACAACCGCGCGACATAAAGCCGCGCCTACACAAATTCAAACATTGATGCCAAACCGTAGCCGCGTGAGCGTAAATGAGAAGATATACCCTTCACTTATCTCTAAAGCGCAGCGCACTCTTAACCTCTTTGTGAATAAATCACTTAAATCTTTCGCGGCTAAAGCCGGCTCCTACGCAAATTCAAACATTGATGCCAAACCCGTAGGCGCGAGTTTACCTCGCGCAATTTTCCACCTTTATAAACAAAAACACCGCGTTCAAATTGAGCGCGGTGTTTTCTTTAAAGCTTAAGGCTTACAACTTATAGCTGCGCTTTAAATCAATGCTCTTCATTAACGATATTGAGATTGTACTTCGGTATTTCAACTATTAAGTCTTCATCACGGATTATTGCTTGGCAACCTAGGCGTGATTCAGGCTCTAAACCCCATGCTTTATCTAGCATGTCGTCTTCAAGCTCGTCACTTTCATCAAGTGAGTCAAAACCTTCACGAATAACTAAATGACAAGTGGTACACGCACATGACTTTTCACAAGCATGTGGAATACTGATACCGTTTTTAAGTGCAACATTAAGAACTGTTTCACCACTTGGTGCATCAATTGCAGCGCCGTCAGGACATAATTCCGGATGGGGAAGAAAAATAATTTGTGGCATTCTAACCTCTTTTAAACGTTGTCTACTGACTGCCCTTGCAGTGCTTTTTTGATCGATGCATCCATTCTTAACTCAGCAAATTTACTGCTGGCGTTATCAACTTTCTCAATGGCTGCTTTTATTTGATTTGGCTCGGT
Organism: Pseudoalteromonas sp. SG41-1; assembly: GCF_014164575.1. Classification (NCBI taxonomy): domain Bacteria; kingdom Pseudomonadati; phylum Pseudomonadota; class Gammaproteobacteria; order Alteromonadales; family Pseudoalteromonadaceae; genus Pseudoalteromonas; species Pseudoalteromonas sp. SG41-1. The sequence continues at coordinate 5,989 of NZ_JACJFL010000083.1, read as the reverse complement.
AGCTGTCTCACGAACTGTAACTAGCTTCGCTATTTCAGCGTTCAAGTTAGTTAATTCATGTTCAGCAAGTAAAGCACTGTCTGTTGCTAATGATGCATAAAGTGCTTCGATAACACGCAATGCTTCAACTTGTTGCTCTTTGAGCATACGCGCTTGCATATCATCTTTGGCATTAGTCATCGACTCTTTAAGCATATTAGCTACTTGGTCATCTGACAAACCAAACGATGGTTTAACCTGGATTTCAGCTTGTACGCCAGTTGATTTTTCCATTGCAGATACGCTAAGTAAGCCATCGGCATCGACTTTAAAGGTCACACGAATATGCGCCGCACCGGCTGCCATTGGTGGAATACCTTTTAAGCTAAATTTAGCCAATGAACGGCAATCATCAACTAGCTCTCGTTCACCTTGCAATACATGCAGAGACATTGCAGTTTGACCATCTTTAAAAGTGGTAAACTCTTGTGCTCGTGCTACAGGTATAGTGGTATTACGCGGAATAATCTTTTCCACTAAGCCGCCCATAGTCTCAAGTCCAAGCGACAGTGGTAATACATCAAGTAACAACATGTCTGAATCAGGCTTGTTGCCCACTAACACATCTGCTTGTAATGCTGCACCAAGTGCAACGACGCGGTCCGGATCAATAGAGGTAAGCGGCTCTTTATTAAAAAACTCAGCGACTTGGTTACGTACGATTGGCATACGGGTTGAACCGCCGACCATAACTACTTGCAGTACTTCGTCGTTTGTAATACCAGCATCTTTAACTGCACGGCGACACGAACGGAGTGTTTTTTTCACCAGCACCATGGCTAGTTCTTCAAACTTTTCGCGAGTGACTTCAACCGTGTATTTTTCATCATCAAACTCAAGACCAACATTCACTTTAGCATATTGGCTTAGTGCTTCTTTACAAGCTTTAGCTTTATTAATAAATAAGCGTAATACTGATGGAGATAGCGTCATCACACCGGTTTCACGTTTAAAATGATCCACTAATAATGAGTCAAAATCATCACCACCTAGGCTTGAATCACCACCGGTTGCCAGTACTTCAAATACACCTTGGTTTAAACGCAAGATTGAAATATCAAAGGTACCGCCGCCTAAATCATAAACTGCGATAATGCCTTCTTGGCCTGAATCTAAACCATAAGCAACCGCGGCTGCAGTTGGCTCGTTTAATAAACGCAGTACATTAATACCAGCAAGCTCTGCAGCATCTTTGGTGCTTTGGCGCTGTGCATCATCAAAATAAGCAGGTACTGTGATCACGGCACCTAAAATATCTTGCCCTGCAAAGCTTTCTTCGGCGCGTTGCTTTAATGCTTTTAAAATATCGCTTGATGCGGTGATTGGGCTGATGTTGCCAGCCGCGGTGGTAATCGCTAATGCGCCATCATGCTGACAAAAATCATACGGTAATTGGCCGTAGCTTTGCTCTATTTCAGCTTGAGTTTTACCTAAAAAACGTTTAACTGAAATTAAAGTATTTACAGGATCTTGTGTTGCAGCTTGAGCGGCAAGTTCGCCTACTGTTATACCATCAGCGGCGTAACGTACAACAGACGGTAACATGGCTGCGCCATTAACATCGGTTAATGTACGGGCTTCGCCACTTTGTACTGTCGCAACAAGTGAGTTGGTAGTACCAAGGTCAATACCAATTGCTAACTTATGTTCATGTGGTGCCGCGCTCTGCCCCGGCTCAGCAATCTGCAATAATGCCATAATGATCTTTAACTCTTGTTTGACTTACCAATGGTGCAGTAAGTTAGATAATTAATCGTCGAATAAACTGTCTTCAATACGCTCTAATTCATCTCGTAATTTATACACGAACTTTAATTTTCGAATGCTATCAGCGGCTAACTGCCATTGCTGCTCGTCATTACTTGCCAATTGCTCAGCAAGTTGCGCACTGTATTGGCTGTCTAGTTGTTTTATTTGCTTCTCGAACTGAGCAATCGCTGTGTCTGGATCATCGCTTGTGCTTAGCTCTTCAAGCTCTTCACGTAATTCCATTTGCTGCATTAAAAACAGTGGATCTTGTAGTGTTTGCTGCTCGGCACGAATATCAACACCCAATTCACTCAGCATATATTCTGCGCGTTTTACCGGATGCTTTAAAATTTGTAAGGCATCATTAATTTCTGCAGTATTTTGTACGGCTAATAACTTATCACGGCTGCTGGCATTGGCATGGCGATCTGGGTGAACAGCACGCTGGAGTTCGAGGTAATTCTTAGTTACTTTTGCCAAATCTACATTGTAATCAACGGGTATCGCAAACAATTCAAAATAGCGCATAATTCCAACCATGCCAACAATCTATTGGCTTAAAATTCAGATAGAACAAAGCCCTACAGGTGCAGGGCTTAAGAGTACAATCACTTTATTGTTTATACTGTGAAACTTTCGCCACAACCACACTCATCAGCTTGATTTGGGTTAATAAATTTAAACCCTTCGTTCAAACCTTCTTTAGTGTAATCAAGCTCGGTGCCATCAATATAAACTAAGCTTTTAGCGTCGACGATTACTTTAACCCCTTTAGATTCAAATACTTCGTCGCCTTCAGATAACTCGTCAACAAACTCAAGAACATATGCAAGACCTGAACAGCCCGTCGTTTTAATGCCTACGCGCAGGCCTAAGCCTTTTCCGCGATTTGCTAAAAATGATTCTACGCGGTTTACTGCCGCTTCTGTCAATGTCACTGCCATGATTTATCTCTTACTTCGCTTGTTTACTTTTGTAATCTGCAATTGCTGCTTGAATTGCATCTTCAGCTAAAATTGAACAGTGAATTTTCACTGGAGGCAATTCAAGCTCAGCACTGATATCAGTGTTTTTGATCATTGCAGCTTCATCTAATGTCTTGCCTTTAACCCACTCTGTTACAAGTGACGATGAAGCAATTGCGCTACCACAACCGTATGTTTTGAATTTAGCATCTTCAATTATACCTGCAGCTGATACTTTAATTTGCAGCTTCATTACGTCACCACATGCTGGTGCGCCAACCATACCCGTTGCTACTGATGGATCATTTTTGTCTAATACACCTACGTTACGTGGGTTTTCAACATGATCGATTACTTTATCACTATACGCCATAATTCTATCCTCATTACCTGCTAGTGGATGTGCTCATCAATTAATGATGAGCCCATTCAACTGAATCTAAATCAACACCCTCTTGATGCATTTCCCAAAGAGGAGACATCTCACGTAAGCGACCGATAGAGTTTTTCATTAAATTGACGGTATAATCAATCTCTTCTTCGGTGGTAAAACGACCAATACTAAAACGAATTGAGCTGTGTGCTAATTCATCGTTGCGGCCAAGCGCACGTAATACATAAGAAGGCTCTAAACTTGCTGAAGTACAGGCAGAACCTGATGATACAGCAATATCTTTAACAGCCATCAATAACGACTCACCTTCAACAAAGTTAAAGCTGATGTTAATTATTCCTGGTACTGATTGGTCCGGCGTACCGTTAAAGTACACTTCATCCATATCAGCCATAATGCCATCAATTAAACGCTTACGAAGCGCGCTGATGTGAGCATGATCTTTTTCGAAATCTTGTTTGGCAATTCTAAATGCAGCACCCATACCAACCAACTGGTGAGTCGCTAGCGTACCAGAGCGCATTCCACGCTCATGACCACCACCATGCATTTGTGCTTCTAAACGAGCACGCGGTTTACGGCGAACATACAATGCACCGATGCCTTTCGGGCCATATACTTTGTGCGCTGAGAATGACATAAAATCAACTTTAAGCTGTTGCACGTCGATTAAAACTTTACCGGCACTTTGTGCAGCATCAACGTGGAACATGATTTTACGTTCGCGACACATTTCGCCAATAGTCGCGATATCTTGAATTACACCTAGCTCGTTGTTTACATGCATAATGCTCACTAATACTGTGTCATCGCGCATTGTGTCGGCTAATTTTTGTAAATCAAGTAGGCCGTTTTCTTCAACGTCCATATAGGTTACTTCAAACCCTTGACGCTCTAGCTCACGACAGGTGTCGATCACTGCTTTATGCTCAGTTTTAGCGGTAATAACGTGCTTACCTTTCTTTTTATAAAACTGTGCTGCGCCTTTAATTGCAAGGTTGTTTGATTCTGTCGCACCCGAAGTGAAAACGATTTCACGTGGGTCTGCGTTAATTAAATCTGCGATATCAGTACGAGCTTGATCAATCGCTTCTTCAGCTTGCCAACCAAAACGGTGTGAACGTGATGCAGGGTTACCAAAATTGCCATCCATTGTTAGGCATTGCATCATTTCTTTTGCTACACGCTCGTCAACTGGCGTGGTTGCTGCGTAATCTAAATAAATCGGTAACTTCATTTCTTTCTCCGCTGGACGCCAACTTATAGTTGGCAGCTTACTTGAATATTTTCCAATTGCTTGAGTGCATTATTAACGCTGTTATCTTGGCGAGATGAAACTTCCTTCACATCTGACTTTTCCACCAATTCAGCAAGGGTAATACCGTTTAAAAAGTCTTCTATTCTGGAACTTAGATCAGACCATAAGGTGTGAGTTAAACACCGCATTCCGCTTTGACAGCCGCCTGTTGCACCATGGCATCGGGTTGCATCTATTGATTCATCAACGGCGTTGATCACATCACCAACCGAAATTGCATGCGTTTCTCGACCGAGTAAATAACCACCACCAGGTCCACGCACTGAGCTGACTAAACCACTTTTACGTAACCGGGCAAATAACTGCTCTAGATACGACAAAGAAATTTCTTGTCGTTCTGAAATATCAGCAAGGGGAACTGGCCCTACATTTGTATGTAGCGCAACATCCAGCATCGCTGTGACGGCATACCTGCCTTTTGATGTTAACTTCATGGAGCCCCCGCACTTAAGAGTGCAAATTTTAATTACCAGAGTAAAATAGTCAAGTATTAAATAAAGTCTAGGTTCTAGGTTCTAGGTTCTAGGTTCTAGGTTCTAGGTTCTACAAAGTTTATATAGCTCGATTCTAGTCAAGCTATTCCTAGTGCCTATATCTTCCTAGCACCTCAATTAACTTCAATACCCGACTGTTTTAGTCAAGTACTGTGTTCATTGTAATTACCTGAGTAATTTAGTCAAGTATTAGCGGCAAATAGTCTTATAACTTTCGCTTATTTAGTAGACTTATTTATTGAGGTTAAAATACCGCGCAAGATATTTAGCTCGGCATCTTCTGGGCGTGCACGGTTAAATAAACGACGTAGCTTAGTCATTACCATGCCCGGATGCTGCTTAATAATAAAGCCTGTTTCCAGTAAGGTTTGTTCTAAGTGTTCGTAAAATAACTCGGTTTGTTTTGAGCTTGGATACACAGCATCATCTACTGGCGTGGCTTTTGGTTGTTGATTTAAAAACGCCATACGCGTTTCGTAACATAAGGTCTGCACAGCCATTGCTAAATTAAGCGAGCTATATTCAGGATTAGCCGGAATACACACATGATAGTTGCACAGTTGCAGTTCTTCATTACTTAAACCACTGTTTTCGCGGCCAAAAACTAATGCTACAGGACCAGTAACAGCTTCGGCAACTAGCTTCTCACCACATTCACGTGGTTCCACCATAGGCCACGATAAAGTACGTGAACGGGCGCTAGTACCAATAGTTAGAGCACAACCTGCAATCGCTTCAGCAACTGTGTCAACTATCACCGCATTACCTAGCACATCAGTTGCACCGGCCGCTAATGCGCTGGCGTGGCTATCAACTTCACACGCTGGATCAACTAAATACAGTTTTGATAAGCCCATGGTTTTCATCGCGCGCGCCGCTGAGCCGATGTTACCTGAATGCGAGGTGTTTACTAAAACAATGCGGATGTCATCTAAGATCATTACTGTTTAACTCATACCAAAAAATTGCGCGAATTATAACATAGAGAAAAGCTGTAAGCAGCAAAGATTCTAGGTTCTAGGTTCTAGGT
>NZ_JACJFL010000082.1:0-8738 GCF_014164575.1 Pseudoalteromonas sp. SG41-1 | reverse complement strand
CACCTAGCACCTAGCACCTAGCACCTAGCACCGATTATTTAGTCAAATAATCCAGCACCACTTGATGATGGTCTTTGGTTTTAAATTTATCGAAAAAGTGCTTTATTGTTCCGTCTTGGCCGATCAAGAAGCTTAAACGGTGAATACCGTCGTACTCTTTACCCATAAACTTTTTGTAGCCCCATACGCCGAATGCTTCTGCAATCGCGTGATCTTCGTCTGAAAGTAGGTCAAAGTTTAATTCTTTTTTGGTTTCAAAGTTCTTTAATTTTTTTACCGGATCAGGGCTGATACCAACCACGCGGGTATTTAGCTGTGCTAACACGGCTTTTTCATCACGTAAGTTTTCAGCTTGCACGGTGCAACCAGGTGTTGATGCTTTTGGATAAAAGTACACTAATACTTGCTGCTCTTTTAATAGCTCTGCAAGGACGACTGTTTCGTCATCTTGATTTTGTAGGCTAAAAGCGGGTGCTTTGTCACCGGCTTGTAATGGATTAATTGTGTTCATGCTTTGCTCCTTAGCGAATGCGTCGAAATATGTAATCTACGTTTAGAGTACGCGACAGATCTTCAAATTGGACTTTAAACGTATCAATGTCAACCTCAACAGGAATGTTAAACTCCAGTTCACAGCGCATTTTTGTATCTTTTTCTTCGTCATAGGTATCTGACTTTAAAGAACAAATACTAATGTGGTTGTCGGCAAAAAAGCGGGTAACTTTACTTAACGTGCCTGGTGTGTCGATACCTGTATATTCGAGGGTGTAGCCGGCACAAAATTCACTTTGAGTATGACTGGCTGTCCGCTTCATCATAGTGAGTAAGCCCAGCTCCATGCCTTTGAGGGGCAGGGTGTGTTCAATGCGGCTGATTGCCGACATATCACCTGATAACAGCATAATAAATGTAAATTCATTGCCTAAGATGGCAATGCGACTATCAATAATATTACAGTGACAGTCACTGACTAATTGGGTTAATTCACTGACAATACCAGGGCGATCATCGCCAATAGCAGTTAAAACGATCTGATGATTTGAAAAAGCAGTCATGAATTCAAGTACCTAGGTTATATTATTAATAACAATCAGAGTAAGCTGAGCCGGCAATTACCACCACACGGCGGCGAAGTTTAACACAAAACAATCGCTAAACTACAGGCCGAGATAATTAAGCTGTTATTAAAGCACGGTGTTTCTTGTTTTTAGTGGCATGGGAAAGTACCATAGTTAAAATTTTGCATATAGACTGGCTTACATTTACGTTTAGCCGTGCCCTAAAGTAACGGGGTTTGCATAAAAACAAGATACGTAAAGTTAATATTGGCTTTACACTGAACCAAATCGGCATAACCCACTCATATATTTGTTAAAACAATTAAGGGTATGCTAAGGAGAATTATCTGTGCAGTATTGGATCCCAAAAGCGCTTGCTGTAAGCGTATTGGTTAGCTTGTCAGGATGTGGTGTGTTCACTGACGAAGCGCATCAAAAACGTAATTACCGTGCCAGTGAGCCGGTACAAGTGCCAGGACAATTGGCTCAGCCAGCTTTAGACCCCATTTATAAAATGGATGTGGCAGAATATAATAATGATCCGGATTCAACAAACTATCGTCCCCCAGCACAAGTATTAACTGTGGCAAAAGGCAGTTGGGTTGAAGAAGGTGATAAACAAGCACGCGTTTATTTTGATAAAAACGATGGTATTGCAAATTTAGATGAGTTTATTTGGGATTCAGTACACGCTGTGTTAACTGAGCATCAAACAAAGGCAATCAAACAAGATAAGTCATTAGGTTCGATTGAAACTGACTGGTATGCGATTATCAAACCCGAGGAAGGTTGGTTGTGGAATAGCGATACCGCTGTATCTGAGCAACGTTTTATTTTTACTATTGAAGAGAAGTCACATCAGCGTACTGCTTCGTTAAGCGCTAAGCTAGCGGAATACAATAGTAAAGATGTGCCATTGACGCCAATTTTGCAACAGCAACTAGAAGTGCGTGCACTAAATCAAGTTGTGGCTGAATTTGATTATCGTTATCGTCAACTTGAAGTTGAAATTCGCAAACAACAAGGCATTATTTCGTTGGAAATGGGCTTTGACAATAAAGGTAATGCGGCGCTGGTAACGGAACAGGATTACTCATTAATATTTGATCGTTTCTCAGGGTTCCTTGAGCGCTTGTCGTTTACGATTGTTGAAATTGACCAAGATCGTGGTTTGATCACAGCTGATTACAACAAACCTGAATCAAGTGTTTGGGATTCAATTTGGGGTGAAGAGCTTGCTGAATTACCGATTGAAAATGGCCAATATCAAATTTTAGTCAGTCGCACCAAAGAAGGTGGTACTAGCTTAACGTGGATGGACGATGAAGGCACAACGTTAGAGCCTGGTACGATGAATGACTTACAACAAGCGTTAGAAAGTGCTTTGCGTCAACGCGGTATTAAAATTTAATAATAAATAATAATAACACCACAAAAAGAGCTTTTGCTCTTTTTGTGGTTTTTACAGGTTGAAAACAATGTCTAATCTAACTTCCTCTCACCCGCAGTTTGACTTTAAGGTATGGTTTAATTTTTTAGTTCCTTCATTGATTGGCGTCCTCTTATTCATGACTCCAGTGCCAATGGACGGGGCAATGACTATTCCTATCGCTGTTATGGCAAAAGCGGTGCAAGCTCATATTACATCGTATGCCGATACGTTGATTACATTAATTATTTGTACTACAGGTGTTTTATCATTGATATTCAAGGTTTTTAAGCCAGCGGTATTAATGAAATCTACTATTTTAAAGCATCTTTTTGATGTGCATTGGCTTTGGCTAGTGATCCGTTTATTTGGTATGGCGTTTATTATCTTAACGGTTTTAAGCATTAATAATCCGGATTTTAAATCGACATTACCAGAGTTTTTAATTCCGCTTTTCGATGGTATTACATCAGGAAGTACCGGTGGCTTAGTGCTAAAAGATTTATTACCAGTGCTATTTTCGGTGTTTATTTTAGCGGGCTTATTACTGCCTTTATTGTTAAATTTTGGTTTGCTGGAGCTAGTAGGCACGTTATTAACTAGAGTAATGCGCCCGTTATTTGGCGTGCCAGGACGAAGTGCTGTTGATTGTGCAACCTCTTGGTTAGGCGATGGCAGTGTGGGTATTTTAATGACCGCGCGCCAATATGAAGAAAAGCATTACACTCAGCGTGAAGCGGCGATTATCGGTACTACATTCTCTGCGGTATCAATTACGTTTTGTTTGGTGGTATTAGGCCAAGTCGGACTAGAAAAATTATTTGCCCCATTTTATTTAACGGTTTGTTTAGCGGGAGTTGTTGCTGCGCTGATCGTGCCACGTATACCGCCATTGAGCTTTAAGAAAGATATATATATTGATGGTAGTCAGCCTGATCAGCACAAAGAGCGCGTGCCGCATGGCAAAAATGTGTTTAAACATGCCCTACATGTCGCGCTGCACAAAGCTAAAAACTCACCGGGCTTTGCAGGTACCATGAAAGAAGGCATTCACAACGCATTAGATATGGTGTTTGCAGTATTACCTGTAGTGATGGCTGTGGGCACATTCGCATTAATTATTGCTGAATATACGCCGATATTTGCTTATTTAGGTAAACCGTTCATCCCATTTTTAGAGTTATTACAAATACCAGAAGCAGAAGCTGCCGCGCAAACGATCATGGTTGGCTTTGCGGATATGTTTATTCCATCAATCTTAGCTGCTGGCACGATTGAAAGTGATGTTACTCGCTTTATTATTGCGGCAATGAGTGTAACCCAGTTAATTTACATGTCAGAAGTGGGCGCGCTTTTATTGGGTAGTAAAATCCCAGTAAATATATTTGAATTGTTTGTAATATTTATTCTCAGAACCTTGATCACGTTACCCGTTATTGCTCTGATGGCACATTGGTTGGTTGGCTGATTCTGCCTGTTTTTTATTTGCAAGAAGCCCTGATTAATCAGGGCTTTTTTATGGTTGTTTTAAAGTGGTTTATCAATCAATAAAATTGCTTGAGCGGCGGGCAGGGGTTTGGCTTTTAAGAAGCCTTGGCCAAAATCACATTGAGTTTTTTGCAATATGGCTAGTTGCTCTTGCGTTTCAATTCCTTCGGCTACAACATCTAACTTAAGTGATGATGCCAATGACAAAATGGCATCAACTAATGGCGTGGCGGTGTCTTTAAGACGGTCAATAAAGCTCTTATCAATTTTTAGCACATGAATTGGCAGTTGGTGTAAGTAACCCAAAGAAGAGTATCCGGTGCCAAAATCATCTAAACATAACTTTACTTTTAATGGCGCTAACCCTTCAATTATCTTGGTTGCTAATTCTAAGTTTTCGATCAAACCTGATTCGGTGATCTCTAAACATAAGGAGCCTAATGCTAGCTCATATTTATTATAAATAGCATGAATTTGCGAGATAAAGTCTACACTTGCAAAGTGTCGTGAGGAAACATTCACCGTCACACGCAAGAAACGTTTACCTTGTTGTTGCCACGCAGCTATTTGTTTTCCTGCCAGATCTAATAAATGCAGGTCGAGATTAATTATTTGCCCAGTGTTTTCTGCTATTGAAATAAAATCATTAGGTGAAACAAAGCCTTTGCGTGGGTGGTGCCAACGAACGAGCGCTTCAAAACCTACAACGTTACATTGCTGTATAGCAAAGATCGGCTGATAATATAACTCAAATTCATGATGCTCAATGCCATGTTGTAGATCATTTTCTATATCTGCGTGACTTTTAAGTTTTTTACGCATGGTGTTATTAAAAAATCTGACTTGGCCACGGCCTGTTGATTTAGCTTCGTACATTGCAGCATCTGCATGCTGTAATAACTGATAGGCTTTATCATTTTCGTTTTCGCAAAATGCAACGCCAATACTAGTAGAAGCTTGCAGTAAATGGCCATCAATATTAAGTGGTTTAGCGAGTACTTTTTTAATCCGCTTTAATGCATCATTAACTTGGTTTTTATGAGTGATGTTTTCCATAAAAATAGCAAACTCGTCACCACCGAGTCGTGCAAATGTATCGGTATTTCGAATTGTGCCTTTAATTAACTTACAAATGGCGATTAAAAAGTGATCGCCCACTTCATGCCCTAAAGAATCATTGATGCTTTTGAAGCGGTCGAAATCTAGATACAGCAACGCATGATATCGCCCTTTGGGTGTTCGAGTTAGCCGTAAGATGCCGTGCTTAATGCGGTCAATCAGTAAAGAGCGATTAGCAAGCCCAGTTAATTCATCATGCAAAGCGCGATGTTCAAGTGCTTGGCGAGATAGTTGTCTGTCGATAGCCATACTAATTTGGCGGCTGACATACGTCAGTAGAGCGCGGTCATGATCATTATAATGGTGAGTTTTATCGTAACTTTGTACTACGATCACACCACTTATATGTTCGCTTACTTTAAATGGAACACCAAGCCAAGATTCTGACTGGCGGCCTACCATTTTAAAATGGCCATCATTTATATGTTGTTGATATTCTTTTTTATTTAATAGTAATGGCTGTTCGGAATTTAAAAGGTAATAGGATGCGGTATGTTTTAGTTGCTCTTTTGATATTTTTTTATGAGCATTTGAACGTACTCCTTCCTCGACAATGTAAACAATATCGAGGATATCGATATTTTTGTTGTATAGCCCTACCAAAAAGTTATCAGCGCGTAGCAAGTTGGTCATAATGCCATGCAATGCTTCTAAAAAAGTATCTAAGTCATTGGCTTGATAGGTTAAATTTGCTATTTGTAAGAGCGTTCCTTCTAGCTTTTGTGCAGCATTTAATTTACTCACCGTTTGTTGCAAGTTCTCAACAGTATTGACCTGATTTATTTTGGCACTGAGTAAATGCGCAACGGTGGTTAAAATTTCAAGATGGGCATCACTAAAATAGTTACGCACCGGGTGCTCGCAGTCTATAACTCCTAAAACCTGCTGCTTATAAACTAATGGTACGCATAGTTCAGACATTGCAGGGCGTACATCTGCGATATAACGGCTATCAGTACTGACATCACCAATGATAACAGCGCGACTTGTAGAAGCAACATAACCAGTAATGCCTTGATTAAATGCGATAGTTTTTCGTTCTACGGCATAGTTACTATCTGCAGGTGGCACTCCCATTGATGCGACTTCATGTAAGGTTGTAGCACTTTCATCGGCAATATAAATGACACAATCGACAAAGCCTAACCGCTTAACTACTTCAGTGGTCACGTAGTCGAATAATTCATCGAGTTTATCTAACTGTAATAAGCTTGAAGAAAACTGATTAATAATACTCAGTTGCTCGGTTTTTGCATCAAGCGCTGAAGATAAGTCTACTTTATTCTGCATATGCCACGCGTGAATATACCGTTTTGTGTCATTGATATACTTATAGATTAACGGAATGTTAACGTTTAGACAAAGAATAAATAAAATTAACGAGGTATGTTTGTAAAGGTAAACGCACGCCAAACGATTGATGAACCAGTGTTTTCATTCTATCTGTTGATAAAAAGCATCAGGAAAAACCGCAATAAAATCTTTACTCAGATAGGGCATATGCATATGATCAACTAAATTCAGCCGAGGAAACAAGTAATGACAAAGCAAGCCTTCGACACTCAGTCAACGTTAACTATCACTCGTCCAGATGACTGGCATGTTCATTTACGTGATGGGGATCAACTAAAAGATACAGTGCGTGATATTAGCCGCTATATGGGACGCGCTATTATTATGCCAAACTTAGTTCCTCCGGCAACCTGTACTGAAACTGCTTTAGCGTATCGCGACCGTATTATGGCGGCCGGGCCACAAGGAAATTTTGAGCCATTAATGGTGCTTTATCTAACAGATAATACGAGCGCGGATGAGATTAAAAAAGCACATGCAACTGGTAAAATTGTTGCTGCTAAAGTGTATCCAGCAGGTGCGACAACAAATTCTGATTCTGGTGTAACATCAATTAAAAAGATTTACCCAGCATTAAAAGCCATGCAAGAAGTCGGTATGTTATTGCTGATCCATGGTGAAGTGACAGATTCATCGATTGATATATTTGATCGTGAAAAAGTATTCTTAGAAACTATTTTAGTGGATGTTGTACAAGACTTCCCAGATTTAAAAATTGTGCTTGAACACATCACCACTAAAGATGCCGTTGATTTTGTAAATAATGCCTCTGATAATGTGGCTGCAACCATTACTGCACATCATTTATTGTATAACCGTAATCATATGTTAGCGGGAGGGATCCGCCCACATTACTACTGTTTACCAATATTAAAGCGTAATACACACCAACAAGCACTTATTAGTGCTGCGACCAGTGGCAGTGCTAAGTTTTTCTTAGGTACAGATTCGGCGCCGCATTATAAAGATAAAAAAGAAGCCGCATGTGGATGTGCCGGTGCATACACCGCTCATGCTGCACTTGAGTTATACGCTGAAGCATTTGAGGAGGCCGGAGCGCTTGATAAGCTTGAAGGCTTTGCAAGTCATTTTGGTCCAGACTTTTATGGTTTAGCACGTAATGCAGATACTGTTACCCTTATAAAGCAACCATGGACAGTGCCAGCAAGTTACCCATTAGGAAATGATCACGTGGTGCCAATTAAAGCCGAAAGTACAATTGATTGGCTGATCAAATAACCATAGAGTAAGTAAAGCACAGCTGAGAAAGGTGTGCTTTTTGTATTGAAATTAATCACTTGAACAGTTTTATTGAGTTGATGTTAAAAGCATTAAAATAATTCTGAATTAATAGAGCTAAAACAATTATATTGTGTTAACCTTAACTTGCTTTGAGTTTTTGCGTATTGAATTTTTTGGTTAATGTGCGGCGTGTAAGGTTTCCGGTTAATGGTTATTACTTCTTCCTGTACTTTATCCCAGCGATTTATTGGGCATTCACTCAGGGAGGATATAGCCAATCTGGCTGAATTTTAATTATTGACTTACAGGAAAATTTGGTATGTCAAACACGGTTACTGGTAAAGTTAAGTTCTTCAACGAAGCTAAAGGTTTCGGTTTTATTGAACAAGAAAATGGTCCTGACGTATTCGTACATTTCAGCGCTATTACAGGCTCAGGTTTTCGCACTCTAAGCGAAGGCCAACAAGTGTCTTTCGGCATCAAGCAAGGCCAAAAAGGCCCTGAAGCTGAGAACGTAGAATTAGCATAATTTTTATTATGTGAACCTAGGTTCAACTTGGTGAAACAGGACTCTGTTTCACCATAATTTCCCCCTCATCAAATTCTTTTTTAAAATAAACTTTCTACCGCTACTTTTTAAATTCAATAAATATACACTAAATTCTGAATGCTATTTCACTAGACCAAATGCTGCTCAATACAAGCGGTGTACATCTTTGCGTCCCTCAATAAACTTTTTATACCAACTGTATACAGTTAGTCAGCTACTCAACACCAATAACGATGATGTTTTTAATTAATACCAATCGACTTAAATATTTAACCATTCTAGCGAGCTAAATAAAGCGCTAACTGCGTTATAATTTTTTCAAGTAGAACAACTACATGTCAAAAGTTACGCCTTGTTATCACTGTATTTATATGCAGGGCAAGATCACGAACTTTACCTTGACTTAAAAGTATGATCTTATACTCCTTTTTAAGGAGCCCCCATGCCTGATATTCAACTATTTAAATATTTCGAATCAATTGCCGACCCTCGCCAGCAG
>NZ_JACJFL010000081.1:0-8794 GCF_014164575.1 Pseudoalteromonas sp. SG41-1 | reverse complement strand
TGAATAGTATAGGTTTAGTCTTTTTTTCTTTTATCATTTTATTTTTTTCTTTTTCTTTTCTATTCTATTCATTCTTTCACTATGAAACACCCCACTCTTATCTTGCTCTGGATGAAAATAATAAGCTGTTAAATGAGCCACCATTAACGGAATTTCACATATCACAACCTGAGATCATTATGTGGGCTAATAACGTTTTAATCGACTTATATAGCTATGACTACCTAAGTCTTAACTCTCACGGTAATTCTATAAAAGACTATTTCTATGAGAAGAATGTAGATAAATATATGAAAGAGTTTTATAACTTGAACTTACAAAGAGTTGTTTCGGCTGATAAAGCGGTGGTTAAACCAGAAATATTAAATGTTTTTGATATAGAACAAGAAGGCGTATATACAACAGATGATATTGATCGTGCTTATGTAAAACTTAAAGGCGATATGATGTTGTTTGTTTATGGTTTGGAAGGAACAAAAGGTATTCGCTATGAAGTTTCTATTTTTATTACAAGAGATTATCGCTCGAAAGCCAAAGATGGTTTATCAATTGCTGTAATAAACCTTGTTAAAAAATAGTTTTAAATCATTGAATAAAACCCTTTTTGATATACCTTAATAATATAGGGAGATCAAAGGGATGATATATATAAGGTTATTTTTATTATTATTGCTATTACCATTCAATGCGTATTCAAATAGTAATATTGAAAATATAGAAAAATGTTTACAGGACGTTTCAAAAAGATATGTGTTAGCCACTCACGGTGTTGACGCTCTACAAAGTTATGACATTGACTGTGCTGATTACTCTAAACTCAAAGAATATAGCGACACTGAATTAGAAGCCTTCACCGCTCCATTCAACCCTAATACTACTTCACTTTTAGATCTTGTTATCTTAGTCGTTAACTATGTAGGTATCGCTTATTTATGTGTAATGATAATTCAACTACTTGGCGAAGGCATTGATAATACACAAGCAACAGGTGAATTATTAGGTAAGTCTAAAAACACTGTTTTTACCTTTATGAAAATCGCTGTGGCTATTGCCTTGATCGTGCCTATCAAACACCCTTATAACTTGGCTCAATTAACCGTTTTTAAAGCGGTAGGTTATTCAAATATTTATGCCAAAGACATAGTTAACGCTATGGTAAGTAATCAACCAAGAACATTCCCTTCTTTAAAAATGCCTAACAGTGATAATAAGCAACTTGAAATGGCAAGACTTATACAGTTTATGACTTGTGTAAAGAGTGAGCCGACTGTTAAAGCTAATCAAATAAGTCTTAACTTTTACCGTGAAAACGGCTTGATTAAAGCAGCTTCAAACTATGGTCGTTGCTTTGTTAACGTCCAAATCGGTCTTGATAAATATACGCCTGAAATCATTGAAAGAAGTAGTGAGATTAAATCATTGCTAGGTAACAACGTTGATTATAACCAAGTCCAGTACGTTATGTTTCAAAAGTTGTTTACTGAGCTATTAAAACAAGCTGACATAGTGAGTGAAGTGTTAGTTAAGCCTGTGGATGTTGTACGTAAAGAGAGTAATGAGTTTGATAGTTTAGTCGTGGGTAAACATGCTAATCGTAATCAAATCGTCCATTGGGAAATGACTTGCCCTGACGTTATAAAATATTTACCTACAAGAGACTTAACAAAGACTGAGAAAGAGCAATATTTATATCTTGCTTCACGCTGTATGAGTTATACCGCTACACAACGTTTAGTCTACCCGTATGACAACCCTGAAATAACAAAATACTTTAAAACAGAAAATTACCTTCAAGGTAACAATATTGAGCTATGTGCTCATGATTTCAATGCGTCAACAACAGTAAAAACAGTGATAAAAGAAACATCGGCTGAGATTGATACCAGCAATCTAAATTTCTCTTTCCGTATGAAACAAAAGAGTGCGAAGCAATGTTTAATCGAAGCGTGTAGCAATCTTAATAGTGATAACAGTAATGCCTATATTTGTGCGAATGCTGTATTTTTATATGACACCTTAGAAAAGAACAAAATAATGGCAGAGCGTGGTTTTATGACGTTAGGCGCGTATATGTATCAAATGTTTACAGGACTTCAAACGAGTGAAAGCGCAAAGTCGATTTTTAATAACCTAAAAATCAATTATGTCAATCAACCTAACGCACTTGGTACACCTCACCCTAATGACATTTTGTTTACTGTATATCAGTCTTTCACGCCTGTTCTACACGACAAAATGCTTGCTTATCTTTATACCGAAATGCCAAGTGTTGATATTTTGAATTACAAACGTGATTTTAACGCCATAGAAGGCAAATATGGTGATTTAGTATCAAACAGTAATGGTGTGGACTTTTTAGGCTCAAATCGCTTTGTAGAGTGCGTTAACAAGCCTTTGCGTGTATCAAATGGTTATGCTTGCTCTTCGACTTCCGAAGAATTACATCACTTTGGTAAGAACATATTGAAATCAGCGTTGTTTATTAAAACGCTTACCGCTTCTGCTGGTATGCGAAAAAAAATGACTAATAGTTTTGAGAAAAAGAAAGTATCAGGTGAAGGTTATATGAATAACTTAACGTCTAAGTTAAAATCTTCACCCTTTGGTTTTATGCTTGATAGTGCGTTGTTTGGTCTTATTAATATCTTCTTTGGTGGCGATCAAACACAAACTGACGAATTTGGTAATTTTGATAGTAATAAGCAAAACGATCAAGAATTACAGTTAGAAAGAATAACAGGAAATGGTATTGCTCTTTTAGCTATCGCTAACAGTGGTGGTTATCTAAGTGATCTTATTGATACCGTTTTAAACTTCCTAATCGTTTTAGGCTTGGTTATGGCTTATGGCTTGCCTTTAATGCCGTTAATACTGTGGTTATTGGTTCTGTTAAGCTTCTTTACGATGTTTGTGGGTATGATAATCGTAATGCCGCTATGGATACCCTCTATCGTTAAAGTCGGTCAACAATATTTCAATGATTTTGAAAGGCGTGGATTGGCTATCATATTTACGATAGTTTTAAAGATCCCTCTTTACTGTATTGCCTTGGGTATTTCTTGGTTTTTAATGAATACCGTAGGTGGTGAGCTACTTAAAATCTTTTCTGTATCGGATGCTTTGAATAGTGAATATGGTTTTAGTGTAGCAGTGTATATTGATATGTTAATTGCGATTGTTGTTTACAGTGTATTACTACTTTATATATTAAATAAATGCGTAACACTTATTGAAGTATTTGCCGATACAGCTATTGGTTTCTTAGAAGGTGATGTCAACCTTAAACAATTAGGTCAAGATAGATCGGAAGGTTTATTATCAACAATTGGAAGTGGCATTAAAACTATTAACCCGAAAGGATGAAATAAAATTGAATAACTATTAAGAATATTTAAAATTTAATTATACCAAACCCTTGATGAATTATTTTTTTAATATACGGTGAATATTACATTTGCTTTCAAGGCAATGTTTTCATTAAAAAAATAAAATAACAAGGAGATATAATATAATGAAAAAATTAACTACACTTATCGCTGCTTCAACCGCTCTAATCTTATCTGCTGGTGCTAACGCTCAACTAAATGAAGATGGTAGCTATACATATTCAAATACTGAGTATTGTCAGTATATTAAGTCAATTAAACATCAGGACAAAGATGATCTAGCGAAGGTTTATAAGCGTCAGTTTGTCAAACTTGGTGGTGATAGAGCAGAATTAACAAATTCAAAATGTAATGAAATAGTGAAGGCACACGGAAGACTTAGTTATGCTGAAATACAGAAACTTCGTCAAGACATTACGATGTAATAAAGAAAAGCCACTTAATGTGGCTTTTTTCTTATTAATATTTATCTACATTTTTATTTAACACTTCAATAAAATTCTTAAAAATTGTTTTCACTGTATCTTTAACAATTTCTTCCATCAGTTTATCAAACACTTTAGGATCTATTTCACCTACAAATTTTCTTAATATCTTTTTACCAATAAAATTGATATTTTTATCTTGATAAATTTGTGGAAATCTATTTGCTTCTAAGCTTATTCTTTCTTTAATTTCTTCAACAAACATAAGATCAATGCGTGTTTTATCTTCATCTTCCAGTGCTCTTATATTACCTTTAATATAAGATTGATAAATTATTAATGAATTAACGTAGCTTTTACCTATTACCATTGATTTATGCATCATATCTTTAAAATCATCATAATCATAATCATTAGCAGATATATGTTTTTTAAAGCTTTTGAAAAATATTAAGCTATTTTCTAACTCACGATAAGAAAGCTGTATATCAACTTGAACTGCCGCTTGTATTGAGTTTTTGAAGTCCAAAAGTTTTAAACCTCTTTTTTTCGCGGCATACGATCTCATATTTTTTGTGTTGTTAGCTTCTGTTAAATCTTCATCTAAAAGATCTAAAAATGGTATATTTTCTTCGTATTTTAATGTATCAATTATCTGGTGTTTTTTCATAATCAATTCCTTTTGTTAATATTATTGTTTCATCTTCCTTGTAGACTTCCAAACTGTCTCCATAAACAAAAATAGTATCAGTAATTTCTAAGCTCTTACCCTTAGCAATTAAACCCTCTCTTACTTGGTTAATGCTAACTGATACTGTTTCCATACATTTAAACAATAATTCATATGGTTTTTCGTTTGTCGCATAGTTGTCATAACACACCCAAAACAAATAATCAGGTATATTCATTATTTGCGTATACACTTCACCATTGTATCTATATGTATTCGTTGTTAAGTTTTTGTAGATACCTGCGTTTGTTCTACCATATGATATAAATTCCGCTTTACCCTGTGGATCTTGTCTATGATAAACAGGCGTATCTTTAATCGCTATTTTTCTATACTGAGCTTCTAAGCTGTGATCGTGAAGCATATAAAACTCATTGCTGTATGCTTCTATTGCGGCTTTGTAATCACTCTCAATATGTAATTCACTGTATTCTGGTACTTTGTCGCTATACAAAAAGTTTAGATTGATAGCAATCATAATGAGTATGTAAAGTGGGTAAGAATAGGCAGATATGATTAGAATTTTTTTAATCATATTGTAATTATTATTTATCTTTGTATCTACTTTTGTTTTTAAGTTTTCAAAGGGCAATAAGTTATATACACCATCCACAAAACGTACAAATATATTCTTATTATCATTCGACATAACAAACCTTTAATTTAATGTTATTTAAATTATATATTATTTATATATATCTGTCAATACTTTTATATATACTTCAACATTAAATATAAAAAACCACTTTATATAGTGGCTTTTTGTTTATTATTATTTTTCTTTTATTTCTTTTTAGATTTACCCTCTCTTTCTTCCTTCATCTTTTGAAGTTGTGTTCTATATTTATTTTGATTTGTTTTTTGTTTAGCGGCATTAGTCGCAACATTGGTTGTTTCACCTACAACCCCTGCGCCTTTATGAACGATATATGATGCTAACAACTCTTCTTTTACACTGTCATCTATATATCTAATGTCGTTAGAACCTTGAATTCCGATCATTTGAAGAATGAAGTCAGGTGCTTCTTTTATAAAGTTAAAACAACGCATTAATATAAAGATTGCTGCGAATACATAAGTCGCATACATAAAGAACTGAATAATGATATTCATCAAACCTGTGCTAGTATCAGTCGCAATAAAGAAACTTGCCATAGTCATATTCAACATATACAAGACAATTGAGCATAGCGTGAAAGCGATAATCGCTGACATCACTAATAATGAAGGCTTTAATACCACTACGCCTAATAAGTTAGCAAAATCTCTTATTGTTACTTGGCTATTACCATTTTTATCAGTAAGAGAGAAACGCAGTATATGTATGTTGATAACAAGCAATGTCGTAATAACGGTTAACAACCAAGACACCATTGACACGACAAAAGTTAGTAGTGGTTTAAGTGGTAATATGAATGCTAAGAAAATACCGCCTACAAGCATTAAGTGAAACAACGGTGCTAATGCGTCAAAGATAACCGCTACAATCGTGATAACACCTTCAAGTACCAGTAATATGCCCGTAGCACCTTTAGCTACTTTTTTAAGACCGTTGATTATCTTTTTACTCGAACTTTTTTTCTTTTTCTTTTCTGCTTCACTATCACTATCAACACCTGATAGGTATGACTGTAAGAAGTTTAAACTACCCTGTGCGATATATAACGTTATTGCCTGTTCGATAAAGGCATAACCCGCTTTAGTAAAACTGGCTAACGGATGAACTTTTGTAGATAAACAAATTTTATCTGTTTCAGCACACTCTTTTACACCTTCAGCTAGTGTTCTATCTTGTGATAAACCTGCTGTCTCTTTAATGTAATTCATAGGTGATAACAGTAAGGTTTCAATGATATTGTTTATCAAGCTGGTATCAGCTTCATCTTCACTGAACTGTTGAGCGAAAGCATTTTGACTATTGAATTTGATATTGCCACCTTGATTGAAGAAGCCTGTAATCATAAGTGGTTTCAACTGGTTTCTATTTGTCATATTTTTTTCAGCTATTTGAGTTTTGTTATCTTCTCCTTCCGCTCTAAACGCATCGATATTAACGAAGTTAGCCCCTGTAGTATTACTTACAAAAGAACTCATGGAAGCGGTTGAGCGAATACCCGAAGCGTAAGCGCTGGCATTACCCCCTGCGTTAGCAAGGTGAAGTAGATAAGCACCTGCCATACCACTTCCTTGCTTTCTAAATTTCAATTGAAGCTCATCGTCTTTATTATCTTTTAACGCTGCTGAAAGCGCGATTAAAGACGCTTTTTTAACTATAAAATAATACCCTTCCATAGCCAGTTTCTTTTCATAAGATTGTTTCAAATGATTGATATAGTCAGTTTGTGCTACTTTCTCGATAAAACTTATATCTTTTACTTCAAGCTTCTTATTTTCATAAGTTTTTAAGTATTCTCCATCTACATTTCTTTCGGTAATAGTTAATAATGCTAAATGATTTAATCCACCTGAATTGTATTTGAACTCATAATCACCACCTGAGTTATCAAGATTAAGACACTCAAAGCTCATACCTGTTTGACCTAATTTACCAAAGACATATTCAACAATGTCTTGATCGTCTGGATCTTGAAATAGATTGTTTAATTCAATTTTTGTTTTTTGAGAACTGATTAAATCTCTAAAATTTGTCGAACAATGTGCTTTCTCTAAGTGATCAGCAATCTCTATCGCTGCGTTTCGTAGTGTCAAAATGCCATAGTCATTTTCATAATTACTATCTAAACGAAATTCAGTGTCATCATTTGCTGATAAACCAAGAAGAGCGTTAGTGATACCTAATGCTTGTGCGTTAATAGCATTAGCCTTAAATGTACTATCACGACTTTGCCAGTTATTATCATTGGTTATGTCGTTTATTATTCTTTCTGCTAATGCGTTTGCTTCACTATCAAGCAATGATTTGTATGATTGAATAGCATTATGACGATTTGTGCCTGTGGCGCTAACGACTAGCTTTGCTTTTGGTGCTAATACTGCTTTGTAGGTTTTAAAATATTTATCTGCTGAATATGCTTTACGAAGATTGTTTACTACGTCATTAACATCTTTCTCACCTGAAATAAGTTGTTTAGAACTTTCTATAATACCGTCTTGATCGTGAAACTCTTCACTATAAACCGTTGTGTTATACACAACGTTTCCGCATTGGTGCGGTTGTCCGTAAACTTCTGGTAGGTATTCGTGTTCTGTTAAATACCCTTTAATATTGTTGATTGTTCCGTCTTCGCATAAACCGTCTTTACATACTTCACTTTCAATCTCTTCTAAACAATATTTTAAGCTTGGTCTATGAAAAGCAAAACCTTCAATAAAATCAGCTTTTGAGAAAAATGCGCTCACACCATACGTTGAAGCGTCTTTGTTAAACATCGGCTTCACATAGTAGCTCATACAATTTTCAATCTTTTCAGCAAAAGCGCTCATATCGTAGCTATCAAAAAAACTACTGTCGTTAAACCCTTCATTGATACCAAAGTTGTTGTTCAGTATTTGCTGTCTTGTGCGATTTTCACATACTTGGTTAGTGATTAATGCTTCTACATTCACGGAAGCATCAAGTGCTAACTCTTTATCGTTGATTAATACCCCTGCGGTTTCGACATCCACATTGAATAAAAAATTACTCCATATGAATGTTGATAATGATAAACCTACATACCCAAGTAGTAACACAATATGCTGAGAAAGAGTGATGTTATCAACGGGTGCTATAAGAATGATTGAGACAATTAAGCTCATTGCCTGTTTGTAAGAAGTGCCATTTTCACTACCAAAAGCATTACCATTTTTTTGTGCCTGAAAGACATTTTTTGAGAATGACACAATTAGAATTATCAGGGTTAATGACACAAACAAATGTGTCCCTGATTTCACTAACGAATATAAATAACTACTTTCTTTAATCTCACTGGCTTTTATTTTTGTCGCTAATGAAGGTTTAAATATCTCTTCATAGACCTCTTGTAATTCACTGTCTTCTATAAACCTATTAAACAAGTAATAATAAGTATTTGCTGTTATGTCTTCTTCACACAACTCCATATCACGGTCTTTAATCATACTATTTTCAGTATACTCAACACCACATTGATCTGTTGTGTTTGCCACCCCTTCACAACTAAAAAACAATATAAATAATAAAATTAAAACCTGCCCTACATCCTTCATAAAAACTCCCTTTATATATATTACTTTTTATCATTATTTAATATTTTTACAATATAAAAAACAAT
>NZ_JACJFL010000080.1:0-9398 GCF_014164575.1 Pseudoalteromonas sp. SG41-1 | reverse complement strand
TGCTAGGTGCTACAGAGTTGAACTTAAGCGTTGCCTATTGGCAACGTTTTTTTTATGCACGAGAGTACGAAATAAAAGCGCACCTACAACATACTTGTAGTTATTATTAAAAAACTACTTTTTTACATGACATCGCTAACGGTTTTACTATCAACAAATTGTTCAAAACTGATGATCTTACCCTCTTTGAGTATCCATAAATGAGCGACTCTGGCCTTAAAAAATTTGCCTGTGGCTTTATTGGTTCCGCTATAGCTGCCATAAGCAAACACCTTGTCGCCAGCAGCAACATAGTCTTCTACCGCAAAATTATAACCATTCCATTCACAGCCTAACCGTACAAATACTTTTTTTTCAATTTCATCAAAGCCTTGGTAGGTTCCGGCATATGGAAAACCAGCGGCTTCCGTCCATTGTGTTTCGTTTGTTATATAACGCTTGAGGTTTTTACCGTTTTCTTCTGAGGTCTTACCTTCATAAGTACTTTTTACAATATCAAGATTGATCATCGATTTAGTCTCCAGATTAAAACTATTGTAATGTTCTAATGACGATATTTTGGCAGTGGTACTGCATGCTTGAAGCATAGCCAAAGCCATTACTATCGTGATTACTCGCGGAATTCCCCCCATGAAATGAAGCCTGTACAAAGAGTTGAACAGACCTTTCAAACTGCAAGCAGCTTGAAAAGCCCTAAATAAATTTAAGCTGTAGTAATTAGCCCCAAGGCATCTCGCCCATAATAACTTTGGCACTTAACGCCAATACGCTATCGCCGCCAATATTTGGATAGCTTGCTTTCATTTTACTCATCAATTCACTTGAATTAGCTGAAGACTTGGCTGCAGCTTCAAAGTCTTGAATGTATTTGCGAGTAAAGTGCACCGCTTCAATAGTCAATGGCTTATCACCTAACATATGACCAGAGATCACAGTTTTAGGATGCAGCTGCTTAATAGCATCAAGGGTTTTATACCAACTTTGACGTGATTCAGGTGTTTGCGTATCTGCTAAAAAAACATGCATGTTGTTAAATACCACAACACCACCCAACATAGTTTTAGTCGAAGGGATCCATACAAAAGTATGTTTTGGATCATGACCGTCAAGACCAACAATATTCACTTTTTCACCATCAACCAATAAGGTGTCGCCTTGCAATACTTCTGGCAAAACTAGTTTTTGCGGTGCGTTTTCTTTAAGAATTGGCCCCCAATAAGCCTTTTTAGGCGCCATTGACGCTTTAATATAATCTCGGGTTTTAGCAGTTGATAATACCTTAGCATCAGGATAGGCCTCGGTGATCACGTCTAAGCCAAAATAATAGTCAGGATCACCATGACTAATGTAAATAGTGGTTAATTTTTTACCTGATTTTTTAATCAACTCAACCACTGATTGTGCGTCATTACGCTGAAATTGCGCATCAACTAAAACCGCTTCGGTTGGACCGCTGATCAACACCGAACTAACTGGGAACGTGCTTTTTTGTTGTGGATTAAACACACTGGTTTCAAGTGTTGCACTAACCGCATTGGCAGATACTGCCATCATTGTAGCAAGCGTGCTTGCCTGAATTAATTTAGATAAAAATGTCATAGTAGCCTCTAAAATGTCGCTCATTTAGCGAGTAAATTGGGTGTTTTTAAACGTGTAAAATTATTGGTTAATCAATCGTATTAATTAATTGTTTTACATAAGCTAACCACTGCTGTGGCTGACCGTAATAACGCGAGTGGTCTAATTTAGTAAATGCGCCATCGCTGTGCTCAAACGCAAGTGTTGGAAACCCACTACCGCCAACTAAATTCAACATCTGCCGCGCTTTAATTATTTGCTGCTGCGTTTTTTCGCCACTAAAAAGGTCAAACGCATTTAAAAAAGCCCTAGAGCTAGCACCAAGTTGAGTGGCTATGTTAGCTAAATTAGCTATATCAGACTGAGAACGGCCAAGTACAAATTGATCAACTTGCATTCTATGCAGCATGGCAACAGTATTAAGACCTAAAGATCCACCAGCTAATAGCGCCGTGATCGGCGTATCTGAATCTAAAATTCGCTGCTTATCATCTAATAACGTTTCATAATAAGTTGGACTAAATACTTGCCCCGTTAAACTCGTGATCCTGTTATCCATGGCGATTATTTGCTGATGAAAATCAGCTGATAACTGACGTTTATTAGCCCCTGAAAATAAGCCGCCGCCATACAGCTTAATATCTATTGTTGTTAATTGAGTGAGCTCATCAATCAGCGGTGCGACGGCATAACACCAACCACACTGCGGATCCATAATGAAATGCAAGGTCTTCATTTTATTTTCCTGTCAGCAGTATTAAATTTATGAAACAAGTATAAATTGCAAATATGTTGCAATAAACATCACAACAGGCAATAGTTAATTGCATATATCGAACATATAGGAAATAAAATGGACAGGATCACCGCAGCTCAAGTCTTTGTTAGAATTGTCGAGCAAGGTAGTATGGTCAGCGCAGCGCATTCGTTAGATATGTCGCGCTCGATGGTAACTAGGTACTTAAGCGAAATGGAAAGTTGGGCGAATAGTCAGTTATTACATCGCTCTACGCGTAAACTCACGCTCACCGCCGCAGGTGAAAAAGCTTTTGTAAATTGTCTGTCGTTATTAGATTTAGCTAAACAAGTGTCTATCCCTTTAGAGCAAGATCATGTCGCACAACCTGAAGGGTCGATCCGTATTTCTTGCTCTCAATTTGTCGCCGCTAATTTATTGCCAGCAGTAATTGATCAGTTTTTAGATGAGTATCCCAAAGTACATATAGATATTCATATCAGTAACCAAGTAACTAATTTAGTTGAAGATAGAATCGATCTAGCAATACGTATTACCAACGACTTAGACCCCAATATCATTGCACGCCCGCTGGGTCGTTGCCGCTCAGTGTTATGCGCCACCGAAGATTACCTAAATCGTTTTGGTTACCCTGTTTACCCTGATGATTTGGCCAAACATAATTGCTTAATTTATTCTAATTTTGGAAAAAGTTTGTGGCATTTCAGCAAAGAAGAACTCGCGGTTGTTACTTCAGTCGCCGGCAACTTCAGTGCGAATGAATCAATGCTCTTACTTCAATCAGCACTCAAAGGACGCGGTATCTCTTTGCAACCTAAACATGCCGTACAACAGTTGATCAATGATAAAAAGCTGGTTCATGTGCTCCCCAACTATGAGCCAGCGTCCTTAGGTATTTACGCCATATACCGTTCTCGCAAACATCAATCTATCGCGATTAGAAAGTTACTCGAGCGCCTAATTGCGCATTTTGAAAAAACAGACACTTAAAAATATAAATAACTTAAAATTAATAAGCGCATAAATCAGCTAATGCTACTTAAACGCTCGTGGTATTGCTCAATCGTTTGATTCAAAAAGGTGAGCTCTGTTTTACTCAATTTTACATCTTGCAAATACTTTTTCGTCAATAACGTAGCTTTACACAGCTTATGCCAGCGTAGAATTATAGCTTTGTCATTAAGTCTATTTGCTTTTTATCATCAACTTAAGTGCTAAATGCGTGTGATTACTCATCACTGCATACGCACACACATCAATGCAACTACCTTACTAAGCCAATTTGAGTAGTTTATCTTCTACCCAGCCTCTGCGGTGCTCGTAGGACTGACCTGTAAAACGGTCTTCACCGCATAAAACAGTACGGCGTACACACAGGGAAATACAATGACCAAATTTTAGGCTGAGTGTCTTGCTTATTGTCTTGCTTATTGTTGAGTAAACCAAGACTTAGTAATTCAACTCTAGCGAATACCACTGAAGCGATAACCTCATTTACGCCACTAACCTTTGGTACTTATACTGCTTCGGTTAGTGTAACAGACTATGCAGGTAATACGGTTGTAAAGCAGATTTTAATTGCTGTTTCTATGCATGATGTTAGCTGGCTTGGCACTGTTAGCGGTCGTTTGGTTGATTCTTTAAGGCGCGGCCTCGCTAATGTCGCTCTCTTTTCAAGTGAAGCAATAACAGACAGTTTATATTTCTCTACGGATGATAATGGCTATTATCAAACAGTAATAGGCGTAGGAGCAGAGAAGAAATTTAGCATTATGGGTTTTAGCTCTCCATTTATGTCTGCTAACGTTGTGACAGATCAGCAGGTAACTGCCAACCACTTTATTATTGACTTAGGAACAAAAACAGCATTTATTAAGCAGAATGTCCGTATTGGTATAACTGCTTGTGGAGGATATAGTGGCCCTACTGAGCTGGAGCTTAGATTTAACGCATTAGATTTCACGTTAGAAGGGGGAGAATTAGATCAGCGCGTCTATAGCTCTCAAACAATTACCATTGGCAAAACCAGTGAGTTTTCACTATTCGCACCTTTTTTATATCGTGTTGATACAGATGATTATCCTGTTACTTGGATAAAAAACACCGAAAAAGGAGATTATGATAGTAAGGAACAATGGCAATTAGATTTACGTGCTAACTCAAATGATGTTGTTGAGCACACATTTGAAGTCTGTGACCAGCTCACCCCATAATGATTAAAGCTTGCTTGATAAACCTTTATCGAATTTTCAGCTTAGTTCGATTCAATTTATCTTAATAAGAAAAGCTTTTGTACTAGTACAGAAGCTTTTTTGTATAGTAAGTGTGGGTTATCTTTTAGTTGTTATAGTCTCAGTCAACTCTTTTAGAAAACATAAAAATCAAACTAGACAGCCACTTTTATTGAGCAACCAAAACTGTGTTACCAAGCTTGCTCTTTTAGATTAAAAATCATCCCTTTTTATATCATCACTCACACAACGTTTTTAAATGAGTAGATATCACTGATTTTTAGTGAGGCGTTCAAGCTCTATATCACCTAGATACACCAAGATTTTAGTATTGAATATCGCGAAGATAGCCCACCATTACCCGCTAATAAAACCTTTAAAATTAACAAAGGATCTTGTAGTGAATTGTCTTAGATGCAAATTAATCTGCTGCGCCATTTTGGCATTGCCGTGCGTTTTGTCAGCGGCTATTTCTATTTTGATATGGAAACCCCTTCGATGAACTGCACGCTTGGCAGAGGTTTTTTACCTGGTACAGGTTGGTTAGGTTTTAACCCCAACCATGGTATTTTGACTGATAATACCCACTTTGCTGTCGCGTCCAGCGCCCCCCGAAAACACCATGCCTATTTATGGTGGTATACGGGGCAGCGCAACATCGCAATTAATCACCAACTTAAGTAAAGAAAAACGTCGATAACCTAAAGTCAGGCTAATGCTAAGGCGACAAAAAGGGTGCTGTTTGGCTGGCCTTTGACTTAGCGACATTAGCCGGTGGTCCTTGAGCAACAATATTCCCACCTTCATCGCCCGCACCAGGACCAATATCAATGACCCAGTCACTACGGCTCGCGACCTGCATATCGTGTTCAACCATGATTACGGTGTTACCTGCGTCTACCAGACCATTTAATTGCAACATCAACATAGCAACATCTGCGGGATGAAGGCCATTAGTGGGTTCATCGAGAATATACAAGGTGTCACCGCGTTGCGCCCGTTGCAACTCAGTAGCTAATTTTATCCGTTGCGCTTCACCGCCCGATAATTCGGTAGCAGGCTGACCAAGCCTTAAGTAGCCGAGCCCCACTTGCAACAAGGCATCCAAAGCGCGCGCTATTAAAGGCTCATCCATAAAAAATTCACGGGCAGTTTCAACGGTTAAATTAAGCACTTCAGCGATATTTTTATCTCGATAAGTAATATCGAGCGTTTCGTCATTGTAACGCTGCCCTTGGCATACCTGACAAGGCGAATAAACACTAGGCAAAAACAACAATTCGACACTCACAAATCCTACACCTTCACAATTCGAACAACGCCCCTTAGCTACATTAAACGAAAAACGCCCTGCGTTGTAGCGCCTCGCTTTTGCTTTGGGTGTGGCGGCGAATAGCTTACGTACATGATCAAACAAACCGGTGTAAGTGGCAAGGTTTGAGCGTGGTGTGCGGCCAATAGCTTTCTGATCCACGGTCACTAAACGTCGGATGTGCTGTATGCCATCAACAATTTTACCGCTGGTGGCGATTTCTAATTCTTCCTCAAGTAAATCAGTCTCATCATTGGGTGCCTCGACGGTATTTTGCTGACCAAGGGCATCAGACACAAGCTCCACCAGCGCCTGACTGACTAAACTCGATTTTCCTGAACCCGATACACCGGTAACGCTAGTCATAAGCCCTAGCGGAAACTCAATGTCGATATTCTTCAGGTTGTTTCGCTTAACCTGAACTAATTTGAGCCAAGCATTCGGCTGTCTTGGTCTATGTGCTGCACTGTCATCTTTACTAAACACAAATCGACCAGTGTGAGACTCGGTTACCTCGCGCAAGCCCTCAAGCGGACCACTGTAAATAATTTCTCCGCCATGGGTTCCAGCATTGGGACCTACATCAACAATCCAATCTGCATGGCGAATAACGCTAACATCATGCTCTACCACAAATACTGAATTACCCGCTGCGATTAATTCATCTAAGGCACCTAGCAATGCTTGAGTATCAGCGGGATGCAGACCGGCTGAGGGTTCGTCTAATACGTAAACGACACCAAATAATTGAGAGCGGATCTGCGTTGCAAGGCGCAGGCGCTGTAGTTCGCCCGGAGATAACGTGGGCGTGCCACGTTCTAGCGACAAATAGCCCAAACCAAGTCGAGTAAGCGCTTCAACACGAGTAAGAATATCGCTGGCAATACGCTGTGCGACGATGGCTTTTTCTCGATTAACGGTGTTATCCGCGGGTTTGTTATTAGCTGTATCCTTTAACCGCAACGCCAACTCAGTCAGCGTCAATTGCGACAATTCACCAATATCAAGTCCAGCAAATTTAACCGACAGTGACGCTTGTTTGAGTTTTTTACCCTGACATTCGGGGCATTGAGAAATCTGCATAAACTGCGACACCCGCTTTTTGGTGCGCGGGCTTTGCGTTGTAGCAAATGACTGCAAAATAAAACGTTTGGCGCTTGTATAGGTCCCCATGTAATTGGGCTTTTCCCCTTTATCAATTGCTTCTCGTATTTGGCTAATATTGTAGTCTCGATAAACCGGCACTTCAGGGGTTTCATCGGTAAACAAGATCCAATCCCGCGTTTTTTGCGGCAATTTTTTCCAGGGAGTATCAACTTCATAGCCCAATGCAATCAAAATACGCAATAAGTTTTGCCCTTGCCATGCTGGCGGCCATGCCGCGATAGCGCGTTCCCTAATGGTCTTGCTGTCATCTGGTACCAACGACTTCTCTGTCACTTCAAATACACGACCTATACCATGGCATCGCTCACAAGCGCCCTCTGGGGTATTTGGCGAGAAGGCGTCAGCGTAAAGTATATTTTGACCTGTTGGATATTGCCCTGCACGGGAATAAAGCATGCGCAAGCCATTAGAAATCGTGGTAACACTACCAACAGATGAACGCACCGATGGAGTTCCTCGCTGCTGTTGCAGTGCTACTGCTGGCGGTAACCCTTCGATTGAATCAACATCTGGCTCCTCTACTTGATCAATCAAGCGACGGGCATAAGGCGAAACAGAATCTAGGTAACGACGCTGAGATTCAGCAAACAAAGTGCCAAAGGCCAATGACGACTTTCCTGAGCCAGAAATACCAGTAAAAACCACCAAGGCATTACGGGGCAAATCAACATCGATGTTTTTTAAGTTGTGAACCCGTGCACCTCTAACTTGGATACATTCATCAGGCTCAATACGACTAGGTTTGTTTTTTTGTCGAACGATTATTATCTCCTTTTTTGTAGCGTGTTGGCATAAAAAAACCACCTTACGGTTTTATAGATATGGAGGTTGATGATAAATTAGCAAGGCTAAAATTATTCAGCATAATTGATTGGAATGAATTTATTTTGGCAGGATAAGTAAGGCTTGACTCCTTACCTAATGAAAGAGCCATAACATCTCAAACCATCTCTTTATACATGCCACGGCTTTAAAACCCGCTGACTCGCCATAGCCTTACCAATACGGCTGTTTTGCATGGACTTCGATGGGGTTGCAAACCTCGTCAGTCAGATCTAATATTTATCGGAGCGATACCAGCACTTCAGGATCACGATAACCCCTATGGCCTGCATAATTCTCTGTGTACGCTTCACCAATCTTGTTCGTGTGGTGCAGTCTTCACAGCTGAAAAGCCATTGCTAATCCCGCACTCCGCCAAATGCGCAAAACTCAATACAGGTGGTTGGTTAAACCTTACCCGACAGGGCCTTACACTATGTAAGATGGAGCAAGCCTAGCCTGACGCACCAATATCGACATTAACGAGCTTAAAATAGTTTGTTAAAATTTTGAGGAACGAAGAAAATAAACTGTTTTAAGTCCCAGTTTAATTATTTGTTAGCCTTCCGATTCAATGAATGAATCAAGTTCTTTTAGTAATAATAGCTCTACGGTCTTTTTCTCCATTTTAGCCAACTCTTCTATACTGTAATCTTTGCCTATTTATTTAACTAAAATATAGCCTAAGTAATAACCTCTGCGATATGGCAAATTTGTCTCATCCTTTCTGAAATTGAAGAATGAAGAATATATTTCAGGGTTTTTGGAGTAAAACTTTCTCTTAAGATCAGTAAGCGAATAAAGCAGTCTAGAGCGGACATTTTTAATCATACTGTCAGGTATGTTTAGCATCAATTCATCATTACTCGCGGACGAATTCAACTGGTGTGACACATACGTTGCTAAGCCCTCAGTCCAAAGCGAGCACCAGAGTTCATCATTACATTGAAAAAAGTTTTCATGATAGACATGAAATAACTCATGATGAAAAAATGGGGTGTCATTATTCCAGTTATAGTATTTAACCATTAGATCTACACCAAACATTAAGTAAGACTTACCCTTCAAATCACGTGTTGCACCATTAAACCTACCGAGCGAATGAAGTATATATATTGGTATTTCAGATTTAAAATCTGCAAAAATAGCAATAAATGACTCCATGCTGCCATTTAAATCCTTAGATAGCTGATTGCTTTTTAATAAGTATACTTTTTCTATCTCACTGAAACTTTCAATGGATTTAACAAAGTTCTTATTACTATAAAAGGGTTCAAACTGAGTGGTAAAATATTGTGAAAACCGCTCTGCTCTCTTTTCAGGGGATAACTTTTTGCTTGACTGATATACAGAGTAAAAATCATCAGCAAGATTAATTATTTCGTAGGCACCTGGTTGGTCGTGGGCCAGGGCAAGAGCATGAAAAAAGTCTATGATTTCAATACCTTTTCAAGGTAATCTGTACTGCGCATAGCTTTTTTCTGTTTTGCGGGCATGCCTTTATTAAAGCTTGTTTCTGCTTTTAGCTGAT
>NZ_JACJFL010000007.1:0-138915 GCF_014164575.1 Pseudoalteromonas sp. SG41-1 | reverse complement strand
GGTGCTTAATATCAAGGCGTTACTTTGCAAGAATGGCAGTCCCTTTTAAGAAGTAACAACGATGAGAGTATGTGCCTGTGAAACGCCCAACGGGTTGGTTTAAAAGCGATTTATACTGCGTTATTAATTTTAATAATAGAACCACTATTACTTGCAATCAATGCCTTGCCTAAATCGCTTTTAATTCCAACTGAAACTTGCATCTTGAGGTGGTTTGGGTATACGTAACCACAGACATGATGGATGCGCTGTAGGTGTGTGTTTTTCATAGTTACTCGTTATACTTTTATTCAGAAGTGGCGTCAGTGTGACAAATTAAGAGAATGCCTGCCTGATTGAAATTGCTCAAGTTGCTTTTTAAATAAAAAAGAGCCCAAAGGGCTCTTAACTGGGGGAATTAATAAGGATTGATAGGGGAGTAGAAGTTATTGTTATTACCATTAATGCTCACGTCTAGTTGCATACCATTATGAGCGTGGCTAACCACATTGTAATTATCACCAGGTAGTAGCTTTACTCTATTAATATTTTGATAGTTTACTGGGCTCCCACATTGCAATGTCACTCTTTGCGTATTAGCCGTTTCTTTAAAGATGTAAACTTCATTGCTGCCGTCAACAACACCTGTACCAGAGGCATCGATGAACAGTGAGGTTGCCTCACTGGCTGCAATAGAAAAATACTGATTGCTGTGATGGCCTAAAGACACGATGGCACGCCCCATTCTGTCACGTTCTTGGAAGTGTGTATCGGTTAAGCTGTTGTTTAATACAGGCACATCAATAAATCGACTGCTGAAGTTAAGTGTTTCGTGGCAAAAGTCAGTGACTACTTCATCTGATACTGCGCCAGCAACGCCATCTGGATCGTACACGCTGTTTGCCATTAATGCCATGCCTGCAGACGTTCCGCCAACGACACCGCCCTTATCAAAAACGTGTTGCACAGCGGTTTGTACTTTTGTACCTTGCCATTGATTAAGATAATCAGATTGGTCACCGCCTGCAATCCATACAAATTCGGCACTGCGGATAGCCCAGTCAACATAGTCATCATTCGCTTTGTTGCGAGTATCAATGATCAGTGTTTCTACTGAGTCGGCATTCATTAAGTTCAGTAAATAATCGTTATAAGCGTCAGTACCAGAGGTTCTAAGCACAACAACATCGGCACCGCTGCCAACATGGTTAGCAACGCGATTACTAAATGCTTGATCAACATCGCTGCCACCGCCCATAAGTAATACAGCACCTTGATCAGCTGTTAATGTGTTGCATGAATCAGCACTGCCACCTTGTAAATATGCTTGTAATGAACCTGGCTTTGCAGGGCGAGAGCTATAGCCACAATCACCGCTGCCACTTCCGCCACCGGTGTTACTACCTTCACCAAAATTGACCGTTAAATCGTACCAACCTGTACCGGAGTAACGCGTTACTTTTACATAATAAGTACCCGTTGATTGTGCACTATAACTGCCTGTTTCTGGTACATTGCTAGTTGCCCCTTCGGCAACAGCAGATCCTGTTTCTTGGTATAATGCCCAGTCAAAATCATCGTTAGTGTTGTGCTCAAGGCTGACCTCAATAGGCCCGACTTGAGTTACTTCAAAGCTAAACCAATCAGTATCATTGCGGCTCAACGAGCCTGCAACGGTGGTATTACTACAAAGTTGGGTATTTGCATTGCTTTCAGTGTCGTTTGATTCAACTTCGTTTGTTAAGCAAGCATTGCTTGCAAACGAAAAAAACATGCACGCGGCTAGTGATCCATTAAGAATTGAGAGTTTTCTTTTCATTATTGTTACCTGAATTTTAATTACATAGAAGCCTTCCTACTGCGAGGCATTATTGCTTTTAAATTATTCAGGTTTTTTTATTCGTCGAACCATTCACTTAAATGATAGTTGACAGAACATTCTTGAGGAGCACTAGGAGCGATAATAAATAATTTGTTCATTTATACCTCCTAAGTGATTATTGGTGTGTTTCAGCATTGTTGCTGAATATTCAATATTACAGTTAGGTGTGCAATTTGCAACTATTTATTAACTTTTATTTTACTTAAATCTCAAGTTTATGTTTTTATTGGTTTATCAATTCGCTTCATCATTTACTAAAGCAACTGGTTGTTCCTCAACAAGTAAAGCCAATCTTTCACGTTCAGCTTTAGAAACGTAAGCAGGCTTATTACTTTTGTGTAATTTAGCGTTAGCGCGCTTATCTCTTTGATTAAATTTAGTAACGATCTTTTTTCTGCGGTTCATGGTTTATCTTCACGCGCTTAAAATTGGTGGCATAGTATACAGCCTTATTGCAGCCATTAGCTATTTAAATATTTTGCTCTGAATCTTGCTGTGATAGGTACAGTGCTGGCTTAATAAAGGTTAACAACGTTACAATTGCAGAGTCGTTTGGTTTATCCAATTCTCGGTCTTTTAAAAATAGGAATTTGTTTTGAAACAGTTTATTTTAGCCAGTTTGGCACTTTTGGCCGCCAATGCACATGCTAACCTTGATACGCGCAGCGATGCTGCGGCGCAATATGCGGTCAATATATATCAAAGTGCACAAATTCATACCTTAGCTAATTTAGTATCATTCCCGACGGTTAATAAAGACGGCATCAATACTCCTGATAATCCCGACTTTATTGGCTTTAAAGCTTTGTTAAAAATGAAAGCTGCTGAACTTGGTTTTGATTACCAAGATTTAGGTTACATAGTCTTAATTGGTATGGGTCAACAAACAGATAAAGTAACCATAGTAACCCATGGCGATGTGCAACCTGCCAACGCAAGTAAGTGGAAAAAAAGCCCGTTTGAAATAGATAGTACCTCAGAGCCAGGTAAATTAATTGCGCGTGGAACAGAAGATGATAAAGGTGCTATCGCAACCGCTTTATATGCAATGAAAGCTATAAAAGATCAACAGATCACACTTAATAATCGTATTGAGTTGATGATTTACTTAGCTGAAGAATCTGATTGGGGTCCGCTTGAAGAGTTTATGAAAAGCTATCAGCAGCCTAAATATGCGGTTACTATTGATGCGTCATACCCGGTGGTTGTCGCGGAAAAAGGTTGGAGCTTAATTGCACCAACGTTTAATGCTACCTCAGCACAAACAGGAGTGTATGTAAGTGAACTTACTGGCGGCGCTTTTAAAAGCCAAATACCAGAAGATGCGAGTGTGGTGTTACATAACGCCGATACTGCGTTAGTCAGCAAACTTAAACATGCAGCGAGTGCGCTTAACGCTGTGGAATTTAACTTTAGCGAGCAAGCTGATAGTGTTGTTATCAGCGTAAAAGGGTTGTCTGCTCATTCATCAGAGCCAGAATCTGGGGTTAACGCCATTGCTTACTTAGCAGAAGTTTTTAAAGGTGTTGAGCTTGAGAATAACAGTGATGGCCAAGTAATTGCGTTTATTAATCAGCTAATTGGTCTTGATATACATGGCAAACAGTTTGGTGATATTGCTTATAAACATGACTTTATGGGACCTATGACAGTAGCACCAACGCTTATTGAACGTAATGGTAATGAACTCACACTCGCTGTGAATTTACGTCGCCCAATGGGTAAAGATGAAGCGGTATTGCGTACGCAAATTGATACCGCACTGAGTAATTGGCAAGTGAGAAATAACGTAAAGTTATCTGGTGTTGATGTGGTGATTGGCACGCCAATGTTGCTCGACAGCGCACCTCATGCACAAGCATTGTTAGATATTTTTAAACATTTTACCGGTGTTCAAGAGGCTGGGTTTGTATCTATTGGTGGTGGCACCAATGCCAAGTTATTTGATAATGCGGTATCGTTTGGGCCATCAATGCCAGGCAAGCGCTATACCGGTCACTCAGAGCATGAGTTTATTACAGTTGAACAACTTAAGCTCAATCTTAAAATGTATACAGCAATGATGATAAAGCTGGGTAATATGTAACTTAGGTCGTCATACACACAAAGTAAAACGCCGCTAAATTGCGGCGTTTTTTTACTTCTAAGTCGTTAATTAAGCTAAGTTAACGTTTCAAAGTAGTCGTTCATTTACAATTTTTTATATTAACAACGTTGATTTTCCATAAAACACTTAACATTTACGCGACTAAATGATAAAAAGTTTTATCGCCTACTGCGTTTAAAATAAATGGATAGTTGTAATGATGGAATTTTTAAACTTAGCGCTTACTTTCCCCACCGTTATTTTTTCAGCCCTGTTGTTAGTTGTGATGTTGTTTTGGCTAATAACCCTTATTGGCTTTGCTGATATTGACATGTTTGAATCAGATCTAGAAATTGAAGCCGATGCGTCGCAAAGCTCAGGCTTGAGTTCATGGTTTAGCATGGGGTTTGGTGGCATCCCAATTACTGTATCTATTAGTCTCGTAGTGATGAGTAGCTGGTTGATCAGCATCTATGCCCATAAGTTTTTTGCCTACCTGTTAGGCGATGGTATGTGGTTTTATATTTTTGGCGTGCTAATGCTGGGCGTTTGTTTGCTGATTGCTATGCCAATTGCGGCCATTATTTCTCGGCCATTACAGCGCTTTTTTAGCAGCGCACAAACCTCGCAAAGTTCAGATTTACTGGGTTTAGAATGTGTTGTTGTTACTGGCAAAGTAACTAATACATTTGGCCAAGCACGGGTTAAATTTCAAGGTACTGAGCAGTTACTTGAAGTTAGAGCTGAAAATGACGAGCAATTTACATCAGGTGACACAGCGGTGTTGCTTGAACACCTCAAAGAGCAACACTGTTACATTATTACCGCCAAACCTTGGTAATACCCTAGTTTATTTAGGGGTAAGTAACACATAATAAATCGATAATCACGTTAGGACATAACATGGAATTTTTAGATAATCTCATACCTATATTGACATTTGTAGGTATAGCAATCGCTGTTATTTTTGCTATTTTGCTAATTATCGGCAAGTTTTATCGCAAGGTAGAGCAAGGCCAAGCACTGATCATTAATAAAATGAAGAACGAGCCCGATGTCACCACTACGGGCGGAATTGTTTATCCTGTGATCCATAAAATGGAAGTGATGGACATTTCAACCAAGCGCATGGTGCTTGAGCGTAAAGATAAAGGCGGTTTGATCTGTAAAGATAATATTCGCGCCGATATCGCCATTACTTTTTATATTCGTGTTAACGAAAACAAAGAAGATATTTTACGCGTTGCTAAGCAAGTCGGTTGCGCCCGTGCATCAGAGCACGCCACATTGCAAGAATTGTTTGAAGCGAAATTCTCAGAAGCACTTAAAACTGTTGGTAAGCGAATGGATTTTGTTGAGTTATTTACTCACCGAAATGAATTTCGCGATAATATTAAAGAAGTGATTGGCCAAGATTTATCGGGTTATTCACTTGAAGATGTTGCTATTGATTACCTTGAACAAACGTCAATTGATAAGCTCGATCCGCAAAATATTCTCGATGCCGAAGGTATTCGCCGCATCACTGAAATGACAGCAGTACAAAATGTATCTACCAATCAATTGAAGTGTGATGAACGCGCTAAAATTGAGATCCAAAATCAAGAAGCCACCGAAAAGTCACTGGAAATTGAGCGTCAAAAGCAAGATGCAATGTCACGTCAAGTGCGCGAAATTGAAACCGTGAAAGCCCGCGAATATGCCGAAGCTGAAAAAGTACGCCAAGAAGAGCGCTTAAAATCAGAGCAAGCCCGCATTCAAACAGAAGAAGCGATTGGCATTAGCGAGCAAAATAAGCAACGTGAGCTTGATATTGCCGAACAAAACCGATTACGCGTTTTGGGTATTGAAGAAGAGAAAGTTGCTCGTTCACGTGAAATTGAAGTGATCGAACGTGAAAGAGAAACCGAAATCCTGCGCATCAATAAAGAAAAAGCACTGGAAGTAGAACGTAAAGAAATTGCCGATGTAGTGCGTGATCGCGTGATTGTTGAAAAATCAGTGGCTGAAGAAGAAGAGCGCATTAAAGATGTGAAGGTACTCGCAGGTGCAGAGCGCGAGAAGAGTGCGATGATCATTCGTGCCAAAGCCGAAGCCGAACAGTCATTAGTAAAAGATATCGAAGCTGCAAAAGCGCAAGAGCAAGCCGCAGAATATAAAGCTCGTGAGCTTGAAACAATGGCCAATGCAGAGCTTAGAATTGCTAATCAACAAGCTGAGTCGAAAAAGATTTTGGCGCATGCGCAACAAGTTGAAACAGCTGCTAAAGGGCTTGCTGAAGCGGATGTTATTAAAGCGAAGGCCGAAGCAAATGCAATTCAAGGTGAAACTGATGCTAAAGTAATGCGTCAAAAACTTGAAGCTGAAGCACAAGGTAATCGTGAAATTGGTTTATCTCAGGCGCAAGTACAAACAGCCATGGCTGATGCGAATGAGAAACAAGGTGAAGTGGAAGCGATTAACCTAGAGCGTAAGATGCGCGCCGAAGCAAAAGGCCTTGAAGAGAAGCTACAAGCCTTGAACGCAATGGATCAAGATGCTCGCGATTACGAAAGCTTTACGCTGCAGCTTAACCAACAAAAAGAGCTAGTATTGGCAAAAATTTCAGCCAGCAAAGATATTGCCGAGCATCAAGCACACATTATGGCGAAAGCCTTAGGTAATGCTGATATTAATATTATGGGCGGCGATGGTCAGTTCTTTAATCAATTTATGAGTGCAATCAGTTTAGGCAAATCAATTGATGGCTTAGTTGATGAAAGTAAAACCGTACAAACCGTATTTAAAGATCACTTAAATGGTGATCGTAATTTAATTGAAGACCTAAAAGGGGTGTTAGCTGGGGCGAATGGCTCAGCCGAAACACTTAAAAACTTCAACATGAGTAAGTTATTAAAGCAGTTAAGTAATACCTCTGCGGCTGAAAAAAGCCAATTACTAAGCATGTTAGGCGGTAACTTAGGTGGTGGGTTAGATGAGAAAATTAAACTAGATCCAAAAGACTAGCTTAATTTCTAAGTTCTCTCGTTGTAGCCGCAATAGTTTAACTATTGCGGCTAACTTCTATTAAATTTCAGGATAGGTTTCATGACGGACGCAACTCAACAAGCGCTAGAACAAGGCTCGTACGATTTAATTAAACGCCGCTTAAATAATTTTGGTGCTAGTTTAAAAACGCAAATAGATGATGTAAATACACAGCGTATTAACGAGTTTGGTAGCACTGATCTACAAGTAAAAGGGCGTGTTCGCGTTCGTACGGAGCAAAATTGTACCCCGCGCGATATCGTGATTATTGGCGATAAAGTTATTTTTGCTTACAACGTATTTCTGGGATTAAAAAAAGAAACCGCAATCAGTGATGTATTTAGTGTACAAAAGCTGGTGGAGCAAGACGACCATTACGAAATTGAGCCTTACCCAGAGACAACGCGTTTTTTAACCGATAGTCGTTTTATTCGTGATTTTGAAGAACTGTATACCTACTACAAACAAACCAGCCTACAGCATTTATATCAACAAAATGGCAAGCTATTTGCGCTATTCCAAATCGGTGACAAGTTATCGGATGTGCGGGTTTTTCGCTGGGAAATTCACCCAGACAACACCATTAATTATATCGATAACCGCGGTGAGCGTGATATTCAACACGCACATGACTATGATTTTGAATGGCTCAAAACTGACCGAAGTAACCACATAGAAGGGCGCCACGCTCATATCAACATCGCCGACCAAGTGTTTGTTGAAACCATAGGCGGTTCACTGACCATTAAAATAGAAAACAGCACTGACACCGGTGAAGGGATTTATCAAGAAGCTGTTGATGATAAAAACCAATCCCTTGCTGACAGCGAAGTTGAGTACGCGCTGGTAGGCGACTTAGTGCTGCTAAAAATTCTCCCATACCGTGAAAAAACATGGCGTTACTTTATTTATAACACCCGCACTCAGCAGGTCATGCGCCAAGATGCAATCGGCAGTGCATGTGTAACTTTACCTGAAGATCACGGCATTATTTTTCCTGGTGGTTACTACTTACAATCAGGGCAAGCACGCTCGTTTGAAGAGCAAATCGAAGATTTAGAATTTCACCGACATATAAAGTCACCGAACGGCGAAGATGTTTTATATGTGTTTTACGAGCCAAGTGAAGGCCGTTACGCGCTATTTGCCTATAATATTATTGATAAAAACCTGCAAAATCCAATTTATTGTCACGGTTATGCTATTTACAACGATGGTATAACGCTGACTTTTAAAGCCGATAAAGACCAAGCGGAGCGAGTACACCCGATTCAAATTTGGCAAAGCCCGTTTGTATCGGCTGAATTTGCAGCCA
Source organism: Pseudoalteromonas sp. SG41-1 (assembly GCF_014164575.1). Lineage (NCBI taxonomy): Bacteria > Pseudomonadati > Pseudomonadota > Gammaproteobacteria > Alteromonadales > Pseudoalteromonadaceae > Pseudoalteromonas > Pseudoalteromonas sp. SG41-1. Next base: position 130,626 of record NZ_JACJFL010000007.1, on the reverse strand, counting down.
ATGCGCCGCCACTTACTAGCTTTTTTGGTAAAATAGGTAACCCCGATTTAGTTCGCGGTATTTCTGATTTATACAGTGTCTGTAAAGCCATTAGCGAGCAAAGCCCGACTTTATTTCATTACGAAGATTTAATTGCCCTTAGCCGGAATATCTTTGACCGTTACCATTGGCTTAACGAAAGCGAATTTGCGGAAATCGCACAAAACCTACACAGCATCAATGAAACCGCTGAGCAAGTGCTTGATGAGTTTGAAAAAGTCACCGAGATTCAAAACAAAGCCAAGCAAGCCTTGGTGGATATTAATAAGCAATACACTGATGTAACCCGAGAAGTACGTCCTGATAGCTTTAAAGTCGCACCGCAATTTGTGCAAGGTATTGATGCATTAAAAATGCTCAAAGGGCAAGTAATAAGCCTTGAAGATATTAAATATATAGATATTGCTGCACTGAATAACTTACAAAGTGAGATTGATGCACGGCTGGTAGAAGTAAGCCAAGCAACTGCTGCGTTTTTACAACAAGACAGCGCGCTGGCGCCGTACCACGAAAAACTCAAAGAGCTTGAAGAGCTAAGCAGTAAAAGCGAGAGCGTTAGCGAGCTGAAGACCTATATCGCACAGTTAGATGCGCAAAGTGTAGAGCTGGATTTACTTAACCACACTATGCTTGATTTAGACATCGACGACAGCCGTGTGCGCACGCAAATCCTCGAAGATATCAGTGCTGTTTATGCGTTGGTTAATCGTGCTAAAGCGAGCATTGAAATCCGTCAAAAGAGCCTTGGCAGTGTTGAAGCTAAAGCTGAATTTGCCGCACGCTTTAAGCTTTTTTCGCAAAGTATTACCAACGCACTAAATAATGCTAAAACCCCAGAGGCGTGTGACGAGCAACTTTCACGTTTGCTTATTCAGCTTGAAGAGCTGGAATCGCAATTTAGTGATTTTGACGAATACCTGACAGAGATCATTGCCAAACGTGATGACGTATACGAAAGCTTTGAAGCGCATAAACAAAGCTTAATTGATATCCGTCAGCGCCGCGCATTGAATTTAGCCAATGCCGCCGAGCGTATATTGCAAGGCGTTAACCGCCGTGCGCAAAGCTTTACTGAGCTTGATGCATTAAATACTTATTTTGCCGCCGATCCTATGATCAGCAAGCTTCGTGCATTGACTAGTGAGCTTAAAGAGTTAGGCGATGAAATTCGTGCCGATGATATCCAATCAAAGCTAAAAGCCAGTAAAGATCAGGGCATACGTTCGTTACGTGATAAACAAGATATTTTCACTGACGGCGGCAATACAGTCAGTATTGGTAAGCACGCTTTTAGTGTTAATAAGCAATTACTCGATTTAACCTTATTGCCGCGTGACGAGCAGCTGATGCTGCACTTAACGGGTACTGATTATTTTGAGCCAATAACAGATGAGAAAAGCTTACAAACGTTACAGCAAAGTCGTCATTTGTGGCAACAAACATTAGTTTCGGAAAGTGAGGTGGTTTATCGTGGTGAGTATTTAGCTGCGCAAATATTACTCGCTTGTGAAAACAGTGAGCATTCGCTGACTTTTGCACAATTAGAGCAGGCACAACGAGATAAACAGTTATTGCAGCTGGTGCAAAAATTTGCTGAACCGCGCTATCAAGAAGGCTATGAAAAAGGCATTCATGACCACGATGCATGGGCAATTATTGACACCTTACTGACGCAAAAAAATAGTCTGGACTTACTTATTTATCCGGCTAGTTGTCGTATTATTGCGCAGTTATTTAGTGCGCAATTGTCATCTGCACAACTGAACGAATATTTCCATCAAGCGAGCAATGCTATTTTGATGGATAAACACTTTGCTGCAACCAGTTTTATCAGCACGTTAACCGCGCAGTTAAGTGAACAGATCAATGTCTTTTTAACTCAAGTTAGCAAATTATCTGCACGTTTTGCTGATTTATCCAGTGACTTGGCCGCAGCTTATTTAGTGCAACAATTAGCGCAACAAAAAACGGCAGAGCAACAGCTATTTATCGTTTCTCAGCAAGCTAAAAATTTAGCTGAACAGTTTCGTAGTGACGCTAAAGCCAAAGGTTATAGCAACGAGCTTGCTCAGGCCTGTGAAAACGTAAAGCAAACTGATGAGCGGGCATTATTATTTTTAAGTTGGCTTAATGCGTACTGCATGCAAAATCCTAAAGTGTCGGCGATGGTGCAGGCGGAAGCGGCTAACTACTTGCATCTCAGTGCCACCACAACATTAAAATACACTGTGTTGGACGTCACCCCAAACACCCAAGTTGAGCGTTTAATGGGGCAACATAAACGCGTGCAAGAGCAAACTTTACATGTTGATTATGCAGAGTTTTATGCCAGAACTCGTAAATACATCACTGAGCAAGTACCGGCTTTTGAGCAGTATCATGCACTGCGCAGTGATATTTTAGCGGCGCAAAAAGAGCGCCTGCAACTTGAGGAATTTAAAGCCAGGCCACTTAGCTCGTTTGTACGTAATCAGCTGATCAATAAAGTGTACTTTCCAATTATTGGTGATAACTTAGCAAAACAAATTGGCTCAGCAGGTAAAAACAAACGCACTGATTTAATGGGCATGCTATTACTGATCTCGCCGCCAGGTTACGGTAAAACAACCTTAGTTGAATACGTTGCTAACCGTTTAGGGCTGACTTTTGTAAAAGTAAATTGCCCGTCGATAGGGCACGATCAGGTGTCACTCGATCCTGCTCAAGCCATTAATGCTACTGCTGAAAAAGAGATTGCAAAAATCAATCAGAGCTTTGAAATGGGCAATAACGTGATGCTGTATTTAGATGATATTCAGCATACTAACCCTGAGTTTTTACAAAAGTTTATTTCTTTGTGTGATGGCTCAAGACGTATTGACGGGGTGTGGAACGGTAAAAGTAAAACCTATGATTTACGCGGTAAAAAGTTTGCCGTAGTGATGGCAGGTAACCCGTATACGGAATCTGGTGAGAGCTTTAAAATTCCTGATATGTTGGCAAACCGCGCCGATATTTATAATCTTGGTGATACCTTAGCCGGGTGTGAGCAAGAGTTTGCCATGAGCTTTATAGAAAATGCGCTAACATCTAATGCAGTATTAGCGCCATTGGCTAACCGTAACATGGAAGATTTATATAAGTTAGTGCGGATGTGTCAAGGCGAAGATATTTCATTAAATGAGCTTGAACACGGCTATTCACAAGCGGAAGTTAACGAAATTAAAGCGGTACTCAGCCGATTAATCACTATTCGTAATACCGTATTAAAAGTGAACGCCCAGTATATTGCCTCAGCCGCGCAAGATAATAATTACCGCACAGAGCCGCCATTTAAATTGCAAGGCAGCTACCGTAATATGAATAAAATGGCAGAAAAAGTCGTTGCTGCCATGAATGACGAAGAGCTAGAAAACTTGATTTGTGACCATTATCGTGGTGAAGCGCAAACACTCAGTAAAGGCTCTGAAGAGAACTTACTTAAACTCGGTGAACTGCGTGGCACCTTAAGCGCAGAACAGCAGCAGCGCTTTAGTCAAATTAAAGGTGACTTTGTACGTTTAAATAAACTTGATGGCGCCGGCAGTCCGGTGATGATGGCGGTGGAGCAAATGGGTTATTTGCATCAATCACTGGAAGAGATTGCCGGTAAACTTAGTAAAAACAACCTAAGCCACGATTACAGCCAGTTATTGCAAAGTGTTGGTGTGAATATTCAAGGTTTAGATAATAAACAAGCAATTAGTAGCATAGCGCAATCGCTTGATAATGGTTTTGTGCAAACGCCTTATATGGCAAGTTTAGAGCAATTAAGCCGTGCTATAGCTGGTAATAACTGTCAGCCACACTTGCAGGCGTTAATTGAGCAACTTGCAGCCCTTGATAATAAAGAGGCTGTGAATGCGCTAACTGCAGCGGTTACCAGTAACAATAACCAAACGTCATTTACTGAGCTTGTTAATGCAATTAACCAACAAACTCAAGGTATCAATAATAACAATGTGCAGGCTCAGTTTGAAAAATTGATTGCTGCATGGGGCGCGAAATAGCATTTAAATTAACCACAAAGGAAGCAATATGGATATCAAAGTACCTGAACTACAAGGAATGATGGGTAAGGCTACGATTTCGGCAATTTACGTTAATGAGGGGGATGCCGTAGTACGAGACCAAACTTTATTTGATGTTGATTTTGATAAAGTGGTGTTGGAAGTGGTTGCTGCCTCTGCCGGGGTTGTTCATAGCTTTAGTGCCAAGCAAGGAGATTTAGCTATATCAGAGCAAGTGGTGATGCAACTGAGAGAAAAAGTTGCTGGTGAGCAAACAATATCAGAACAATGACTCTTACAGATGAACTCGTCGAGCAGGATTAGCTGCTCGGCGTGTTTATTGATGTTTGAAAAACTAATTATGTTTAATAACTAAAGTGCATTATAAGGCGGGTTTAATTGGCGCTTTTGAAACGCTAGAATCGCAGTATTTTTGATTATACCGTCTTCAATATTAATCGCACGACGGATGGTTTCATCTTTTTGCCATTGTGCCTTGCCTGCTAATACTGTAGGTAAGTATACAATTATGGCGGCTGAGATTGAACGTGTTGCGCTTTCCCATAAATAACTAGGTGTATGATCAACCGCGTAATAATCAACGGTTTCATAGCGAAACATCGGATTTGCAAATGTGGTGGGTTTAGCAAAAAAGAACCCCATACCTTCGTCACAGCTTACATCTATAATTAAACTGTTTGCTTTTAGGCAGTCCGCTTCAGATTCAATAACAAAATTAACTGGGTTTGCAGTTTCTTGAAAAGTGCCATTTACGATAATATCGGCTTCGCTAATGAGCTCCGTTAGTGGACGTTGCGTCCCATCGTGTTCAACCACCATCATCCGTGCTTCATCGTGTTGGCCTTGGCGAACTTTAACGTAATGGCAGTCGAGGATCTCTTCGCGTACTTCGTGATCGGGGCGCTGGATGCAAATCGTAATATCTCTAAAACCATGGGCTTTGAGTGCATAAATTGCCCCGCGACTAACAGCACCAAAACTAAAGATGATGGTTTTACGCTGATCACCATAATGTCCATCAATACCTTTGAGCTGCAGTGCATGTAACACCGCACAGTAGCCGGCCATTTCGTTATTTTTATAAAAAGTATGACGGCCAACATTGCCTTGTGGCGACCATACAAACATATCTTCAAACGCAATGAGAGTGAGTTTTCTATCAAGTGCAGCTTGGGTTATTTCGCGTTGTTGTACGCAATGTACGTAGCCCCAAAGGGTTCCACCTTCACGTAGCTCCTGTAAATCAGCAAGCACCGGTTTGGCGATGATCACGGTGCCTATTTTGGTTAAAATATCACTGCGACTTGCAACACCACCGGTTAATGCGGCTATTTGCGCATCGCTCACATTAAAAGCTTCGCCGTAGCCTTGTTCAAAGATCAGTTGTTTTCTAAGTTGTTCTGGAATGCGCTTAAGGTGGTCTGGGTGGATAGGGTAACGTCGTTCATCTGTCTTGCGTGACGTACCAATTACGCCAATAGTTAATTCACTCATGCTATCGCCTTGTTTAAAGTATGCTGAGTTCATAAACGAATGATGCTACTTCGCCAACAAACTGTGGGCTGTTTTACAGGCAAGCGAAACACTTGACTGTAAACAATGGTCTCAGTAAAGGGTTTTGTTATTTACTAAATTAGTATTTTTAATGTAAAGCGGTTTTAAATCAGGTGGTTAACTTGCATAGAATGACAAGTTGAAAGTAAATATGACATAGCCGCGATTGGCTTCTGCGTATTAGCGTTTGAGTATAACAGTAAAACAGTGGCGCATGCGGTTAACACAGCAATAAGAAAATTAAACAAGTACAATGACTGTGGTATTTTTTGTGATAAAAGGACTCGATACAGCGAGTCCCACTTTTTTAGCAGCTTACTTTTCTGCAGAATATGGGTCTTCAGCCATTAGATAGGCTCTCAAATCTGCTTTTTGTGGTTGTGCATTAAGCCATGTTCTGAGTTCTTTAACTTTTGCATAAGTGTCAGTGCCAAACTTATCAGCGTAAATATCGCTAAAGTTTTGTTTGGTACTTTGCTCTCTAATTTGGTTTTGCCATTGCTGTGTTACTACTGCATTCAATGTACCAGCTAAGCCTTCTTCTTTTAGTAATTCCCACTCACCTGCATCTAACCAGATCCCACCTACTGGTGCGCTGTAATCAATACGGTGGTCAGTTGATGATGAAATACGAAACTTACGCATAATGACCCCCGATACTGGGCAAATTAACGCTTTTTTAGTGTCTTTAGCGTCGGCTTCGAATGAGATATTGTCAGCAAATGCAAAGTTTGGGTTACGCTCTTTCCAAGCTGCAAAGTCTTCGATTAGTATCCAGTGGCCATTACAGTGCGTGCATGTGTGCGAACGAAATTGACCTTCAATAAAACTCGGTTTAAGTAACCCTTTACCACAACTTGTACAATTCATAGTATCCCTTAATTATTGCTATTTATTATTAATAATAACAATGATGTTACCGTATTTTTAGAATCAATAACAAAGCTTTGTTCTGTTTAACTGCAAATTTTAGCTAGCGCGTTGACTCTTCGTTTTTATTGCGTTTGCAACGCTGCGAGCAGTAAATAACGTTATCCCAGTCGCGCTGCCATTTTTTACGCCAAGCAAAATCACGTTTGCAAGTGGGGCAGGTTTTTTGCGGTAAAGTTAGTTTTTTATGAGCCATTGTGATGGTTTGTCTTGGTACTTTTTGTTCTAGGGGCGATGCTTACATGCTTTTTTAAAATCGCAGGAATAGCGCGCTTAACCTCAATACGTTCGCGATATTGCCAAAGCCGTTCTCTCGCTTCTTTAGACGCTTTGGTTAAATCAATCATCGGTGCAGGGTAATCGTCACCTAGTTTAAAGTCGTTAAATAATGCTTCCATGGGTGTTTGCTCCCAAGGTTCATGCAAGTATTCTACAGGCAGCTTTTCAAGTTCTGGGCACCATTTTTTTATAAATTCACCGCTCGGGTCTTGATCCTCAGATTGTTTAATCGGGTTGTAATGTCTAATAGTATTAATGCCCGTAACCGATGCTTGCATTTGTATTTGCGGGTAGTGGATCCCCGGTTCAAAGTCTAAAAAATAGTTAGCCAACGGCAGGCTTGCATGTTGCCAGCTAATATTTAAATGATGCGTAACAAAACTAACTAACATAGCGCGCATTCTAAAATTAATATAACCGGTGGCTTTTAAACAGCGCATGCAGGCATCAATAATAGGAATACCGGTTTGCCCCTGTGCCCAGCGTTCAATATCGCTAGTAACTTGTGCGTCATCGCGATATGGAAATGCATGGTACCCCGGATTTAATGCTTTAAATTCCATGCTGCATTCGCTTTCAAACTTTTGCATAAAATGGCAATGCCAGTGCAGGCGAGATACAAATGCAGCAAGCGGGCGCTGCCAACCTTTTTTATCAGCACAAGTGCTATGGTATGCGTCAATCGCCATTTGATACACTTGCCTCAGGCTGATATTTCCCCACGCTAAATAGGGCGATAGTCTAGAGCAATGAGTACGGCTTAAACTAGGGCTAGATATTCCTTTTTGATAACCCTTACCGCGTTCAGCAAAAAAACTTTGCATTACTTCACGGGCAAGTCGTGGTCCCCCATGCTGAAAATGTTCATTATCTTGCGTATAGGAACTAGGCAGCTTGGGTGTTTTATAGTCAGTAAGGGTGAGTGGCTTTATTTGCTTCCAATTAGGTATAGCAATAGGTGCTTGCATGGTTTGTTGCCAGCGTTCGTTCCAATTGTGGCGATTTTTTTTGCCACGTATCACAGCCCCGGTTGGCGACTCTAACCAGTTAATATAATGGTGTTGGCACCATGTTTTAATGGTTTTATCACGTTCAAAAGTGTTGTTTAGCCCTATTTCTTGATGGCTAAACATGTTTGTGATTGCAAACTGCGAGTGAAGCGATTCAAGCAGGGTTTGCATGTCTTCATTAAATATATACACGCGGCTATTAAAGCGAGCTAGTTGGGTATTTAAATCAACAATTGATTGATAGACAAAGCGCCAATGCCGCTCGTTGTAATGCCCATCGTCAAGCAGTAAAGGTTCAAAGTTATAAATTAATAGTGTGGGCAGGCCATTACTAAACGCATTTTTTAAAGGCTGATGATCGCTTAGGCGTAAGTCACGTTTAAACCAGACTATGTTTATTTTTTCTTTCATACTGGTGATATCAAAACCGTATCGTTTATAAATAATTAGGCATAAATGGTTTTATACGTATTAAATGTAAAAGTAGTTTAAAAGCGATTTTGTTAGACGACTAAAACTAAAAATATGAGTTTTAGTCGTTAGTATAGAGGTTACAAATAGGCTGGTTGATTGTAAGTGCTCAGGCAGACAGGTCTTGCTGCGTTGGTAAAGCGTCGAATGCACCAAACTTTGCGACAGTTGAGGCGCCACACTTAGTTGCAAAGTTGATTGCTTTTAATACGTTTTCAAAATTATTGGCCCAATCGGTAAATTCGTTTTTATCACTTACTAGCGAAGCTACTTGGTATAAAAAACCGCCTACAAAAGCATCACCGGCAGCTGTGGTATCTACGACATTCGCTGGTGGACAAGGATATGTACCACTAAATGAGCATGAGGAAAATGTAATTGGCTCGCCACCATCAGTCATTAAAACCAATGACACGCCATTGTCTACCCAGCTTTTTATTGTGGTTTCAATATGCTCAATGCCATACAGGGCTATCAGCTCATCTTTACTTGCTTTAATAACATCAACCGTTTTAGCTATATCATTAATAATGGATGGGGCTGTAAGTGGTTCATCCCAAAAGGCAGGTCGAAAATTAATATCAAAGCATGTAACCGAGTCTGCTTCTTTAAAGTGTTTTAGTGCATTTAACGTAGTATTTAATATGTGAGCCTTAGCTAAAGAGCCTGAGCAAAAGCTCACTATTTTAGGGGCTGCAAATAAAGAGGGGGTTAAATCGGAAATCTGCAAATCATAATGCGCGGCGTCTTTATCGTAAAAATCAAATGTACGTTCACCGCTTTCATCTAATGAGACAAAGGCTAGTGCAGTTTTACCCTTTTTAGAAAAGCTAACATGTGATGTTTTAACATTATGTGTATCGAGTGCCTTTATTAAAAAACGACCAAACGGATCATCGCCTACCTTACCAAGCAGTGAGCTCAAACCGCCTAACTTTGCTACGGCGACAGCTACATTTGCGGGGGCACCTCCTGCAAATTGAGTGAATCCTAGCTCGCTGCTTAATACTGTTTTATCTATACAATCATTTGAGAGTAAATCAATTAAGGCTTCACCAATTGCAACTACTTCCATTACGTTATTCCTATAAGAATTGTCAGGGTATCGTCTCGTTTTAAACGATACCTTTGGTTAAATCTAAGCCTTGACCACCAAGACAGTTATTGATTTTGGTGTCAAAAAATACGTCGCTTTATGTATCTTCTCGAATCAAGCCAGCTAACTTAGCTGGGTTAATGGCATTGATAGATTCACTCTTTTTTGACCAGATGTGCCCGTTACGATTATGTGCCCAAATCCTAAACAATTTTTTGCTTTTTGTTGCGTGTGATTACAAACTTGCTGTTTTATCAGCCCGCCTCACCAGTTTGGGCAAATTTGTAAATAGAATGTAGAGAACTAAAAGGAATAAATCAACTATTATTACTTATTTTTTTGTACAAGTTTATGGAGTTATTTAATTGAATTTATTTGCGGGTAATCCAGAATATCAAAGCGCCGGCGAATAGCGCCGGCTGCTTGATAAATTTATTGGAAGCTAGTTGTGGGAAAGGCTGACGTTATCTTGAGAAAAATTTATAATTAACGGTAGGTTAGCGCAACCTATTGATTGAGCTTTAGCACCAATAGAGCCGCTTTGTACGGCACAGCGATATATGCCACGATGATCGGCTTGGCTTAATTTTAACTTTGTTGCTAATACTATTTTTTCTCTTACATTGATAGGGATTGCACCATCAATCACAATGGCTTCAAAATCAAAAATAGCCAGTGAGCACAGTGCTGCATAGGCAAGGCCATCTGCAACTTGATCTATCCATTTATCTAAAACAGGGCCTAAATCTCCCCAATATTCTTTTGAACTCCACACTATGTCGGTATTGTAACCATCATCTTTAAGCATTTTTTCAAGTATATACAGCGAAGACTGCATGATCAGCTGTTGCGATGTTAGTTGGCCTTCACTATTGAGTACAGGCCTTGGTAATGAGCCAATAGCTCCCGCATTGCCTTTTTTACCGGTAAATAAGGTTTCGTTTATAACGACTCCACCACCAATAAAAGTGCCAATAAAAATGTATAAAAAATCAGTAAAGCGAGCTGGGTTGCCAAAGCTCAGCTCTGCTGAGCATGCTGCGGTATCATCATTACATACATAGACAGGAAGAGAGATGATCTGATTGATTCTTTGTTTAAAATCGAAAGACTTCCATTCATTCATTACTTTCTTTGGTGCGCCAGCTTCTTCAGTCCAATTCCAAATTTCAAAAGGAGTTGCAACACCAATACCTAGAATACGCTCGGCTAACTCGTCACTTAAGCTCATTTTAAGTACGCTGATACCTTTTTCTAGAAAAGTGAGCAGACTATTTACAGTAGGGTAGGCACAGTATTCATTTAAGGTTGCGCGAATATTTCCGACCAAGTCAATTAAGGTTAAATCATAACTTCGGCGACCAACTTTTAAGCCGATGCCAAAAGCACCATCAGGATTTAAGGCAAACGGAATCGTAGGTTGGCCAACACGGCCACGCTGTGGCTCTTTTCTTATTAATAACGACTCGGCTTCTAAGCTATTGATAATAACTGTAACGGCTTGTGCAGAAAGACCCGTTTTTTGTGCTATCTCGGCTTTTGGCGCACTCCCTTGTTGACGAATTAAAGACATAATTCGACGTTCATTGTGAGCACGCAAGCCAGATTGGCTTCGGCCTTCTTGTGAGACGAGTCGAGGGTTTTTAGCTTTGATAATGATTCCTGTCTAATCTGTTATTGTCTTGAATAACTTAACTAATTGTACACTGAGCGGACATACTTGGCGACAGCATTGGTTTTATTACTGTGCTGATCATTTAATATTAAATTAACGACAGAGTACAATTAAGTATTGTTAAATGTAATAAATAACTATAGTTGATTTATTGACGAGGTGATATTTACCTGTTTAAATGCTTTACTCAAAGTTAACAACTGAGACATGGCAATGACCACACACACACATACAAAAACACCTCTTGTCTCTAAGGAGATGGTGGTTCCCTTTATTTTGCTTGTACTTTGCTTTGCAGCATGGGGTGCTGCAGCAAATATGACTGATCCGTTAGTTAAAGTATTTAGTAAAATATTTACTATGTCTTCAGTGCAATCGGCACTTGTACAGTTTAGCTACTATGGCGCCTACTTTTGCTTAGCCATTCCTGCCGCTTATATAAATAAACGCTTTTCTTACAAAACGGGAGTATTGACAGGCTTAGGCATGGCTGCGATGGGGGCATTTATGTTTTATCCCGCAAGCCAAGCAATGACTTACGGCTTTTTTTTAGCCGCTTTATTTGTGTTAGCTGGTGGTCTATCTATTTTAGAAACTTCAGCAAACCCCTATGTGATGGGAATGGGAAATCAGCAAAGTGCAACCCGTAGATTAAATTTAGCGCAATCTTTCAATCCTGTTGGTACTAATATCGGTGTGTTTTTAGCCGCAACCCTTATTTTACCTAGCCTAAATATAGCTTCCTCAGATGAGCGTGCAGCTATGAGCGCTGAGCAACTAACTCAGGTAATAAAAGCAGAACTAGATGCGGTTATGGTGCCTTATGTGGGTATGGCTTGCGTACTTGTGCTTATTTGGCTGGCAATTGCATTTACTAAAACACCTAACTTTTGCAAGCAAAAAAAGGTATCTAAGCATGTCGATTTTCGTGCAACCTTTAAACGATTATTTAAAAATACACATTATCGCTTTGGCGTTATTGCGCAGTTTTTTAATGTTGCAGCGCAAACCTGTGTATGGACCTTTACCATTCAATACGTTATGGAAGCACTTGATACAAACGAAGTGACCGGTGGAACGTTTTTGCAATACAGTATGATCACTTTTCTGTTCTCTCGGTTTGTGATGACATGGCTTATGGGATTTATTAGACCAGCAAAACTATTAATGGCAACCTCTGTAATTGCGACGCTACTATGTTTATATATGGTGCAAATGCCAACTATAAGTGGGGTTTGGGCTTTAGTTTGTATATCGGCTTGTTTATCGTTAATGTTTCCCACTATTTACGCAATTTCATTACATGGTTTAGGCGATGATGCAAAGCTAGGTGCTGCCGGATTAGTAATGGCTATTTTAGGTGGAGCGATAGTACCCGTGGTACAGGCTGTATTTATTGATACCTTCAGTGTCGCTTTTTCTTATATTGTGCCAGCAGGCTGTTTTATTATTGTGGCTGGTTATGCAGCATTTGATTTAAAAACAAAAATTAGAACATTTAATAATGTGGCACCTTGCTAAAATGTACAAAACCGAGTCTAAAAGGCTCGGTTTTGTATGCTACAACTTTTATTCTCACCACCGCTATTCTTTAAGCATTATTAACTGCTTAACGGCCAATCTGCGGCATCTAACGAGTCTATGGCGTGTACCTCATCACCTTGCCAGTGATTAATAAATTGATTATTAGCATCGTAGGTTTGGGTTTGCTTTACTAAATTGAAATGCCTACCCGAGCGAGGATCCGCGCCAACACCTGCAAGGTATTGCCAATTTCCCCAATTAGATGCCACGTCGTAATCAATCAGTTGTTGTTCAAAATAAGCAGCGCCAAAGCGCCAATCTAGCTTGAGCTCGTTTACCAAGCAGCTTGCAACTAATTGCCGGCCACGATTTGACATATAGCCGGTTTTATTCAGCTGTTTCATACATGCATTGACAATGGGATACGGTGTTGTGCCTGTGCACCATTGCTTAAATCGCTGTGGGTAAAAACTGGTTAGTGGCTTACGCTTTGTAATTCCGGCAAAAGAAAATAACTTATTGCCATAACGCAGGCTGTATAGTTGAAAGTATTCACGCCACAGTAATTCAAAATAAATCCAGTAAGTTGAGTCGTTTGCGCCATGAATGTGCTCATAATTACGCAAAGCGTTGACTATTTGCCGAGCACTAATGCAGCCATTAGCAAGCCAAGGAGAAAACTTGGTTGAGTTTTCAATACCAGCTAAAGCGTTGCGAGTTTCTTTGTAGGTAGATGGATTAGCACTTGAAAAGTAATCAGCTAGATGATCAGTCGCACTTTGTTCACCACCTGCGAATAACGTTCGTTCTTTACTGACATTAGGCAATGTAGTTGGCCAAGGCATTGGAGCAATTAAAGGTCTGGCTATGTACACTGGAGGATCTAAAAGTGTATTTATAGTGGGCGTTGTTTGCTCAATTAGCTTTCTGAATTGGCTAAATGTTGCTGGCAGTTCATTAATAGTAAAAGGAAGTTGCTGGTTGTCATATAAGGTAAATGTATTAGCTTGTTTAATAACAAGATCACCATGATTTTTCGCTACATTGAGTAGCGTTTGCTGCTCATCGTAACCAATTTGTTCACTGCAATATAGAGTACGCACGTTGTGATGGTGATAATAATGTTCAATCACCTCATGAGCAGCTTGATGGTAGATCACTAAATGTTGCCCATAGTCTTTCAGAGTATTGTTTAACTGTTGTAAAGATTGCGCTAAAAACTGCCAGCGATGTTGTCCCATTGATTGGCAATCATGGTGATTGCTTTTAAACCATTGAGGGTCAACACAATATATAAAGCTAAGTGCTGTATCTTGCTTTGCAGCAAGAGAGATTAGTGCGTTATCGCTTAGTCGTAAATCGTTAGTAAACCAGTACAAAGAGTGTGTCATAGTAATAAAGCGTTTTTTCCATTTACTTTGTCTTTAATACGTAACAAAGTGAAAAGGCGTTTAGTTTAATGAGTTTAAATTTAATGAGGTGATGATGTATTTTGATTTAACTGATCCTGACGAGCAAAAAGGGGCATACAGTAAATTGGTTGGTGGGATCACGCCAAGGCCTATCGCATGGATAAGCACGTTAAGTAGTGATGGCGTGGCGAATATTGCGCCGTATTCATTTTTTACCGTGGCAAGTGTAAACCCGCCAGTGTTGAGTGTGACTCAGGTAAATCCAGCTGAGAATCAAAACAAGGATACCTTAAACAATTTACTGGCCACAAAAGAGTGCGTTATCAATGTGGTCAGTCATAATCTGGTGGAGCAAATGAATCAAAGTTGCGGTAATTTTTCTTCGCAAACTAGTGAATTTACGGCTGTGGGGATCGCATCATGTGCAAGTCAATCAGTAACTCCATTGGGGGTGGCAGCAGCTAAGGTTCGTTATGAATGTAGCTTACGTGACGTGGTCACTATTTCTGAACAAGCAGGTGGCGGGCAAATGATGTTATTAAATGTAGTTGGTATTTATATTGATGAAAGTGTACTTGTTAACGGCTATATTGACCCAAGAGCTTTAAATACCGTTGGTAAAATGGGCGGAGATTACTTTACGACAACGCATGATTTATTTAGCTTGGCTAGGCCAGAGATTTAGCTGAAATTTTACGTTATTTTATGTTTATACCTTTTACGTATAGTAAAAACCGTGCAGTAAAAAGCCAAGTAATAATTACTTGGCTTATATACGGTTAATTTTTTAGCTTAGTTGAGTGCCATAGTGAGAGATATCTCAGCATTCATTAATTTTGAGATAGGGCAGCCTTGTTTGGTTTGCTCGCACAGTTTTTTAAATTCTGATTCAGCAATACCGGCAATTTTTGCCTCTACACTTAAGGCTATATGACTAACCTCAAAGCCATCATCCACTTCATCTAAACTAACCACTGCACTGGTAGTGATATCATCAGCAACGTAATTTGCTTCAGTTAACGCAAGTGATAGCGCCATACTAAAGCAAGCACTGTGCGCCGCAGCTATTAGTTCTTCTGGGTTAGTGCCCGCTTTATCTTCAAAGCGCGTATTAAAACCATAGGGCTGATTGTCTAAAGCGCCGCTTTCGGTGCTAATTTGACCTTTACCAGATTTAATATCGCCAGACCAATGTGATTGTGCAGATTTCTTAATCGTCATACTCATCTCCTTTGTAATAATTTCGCTAACTGTGAAAAGATTTCACCTTTGCATAGCGAAATGGGCGGTTTATAGAGAGTGTTGCAACATAAGCACCAAGTTTACAAAAGTATTGAATGTTGAGTTACACGGATCCACTGACGATCAGAATGTGTAATAAATGAAATCAGCATGGCTAACTAAAAAGCGGTCCTTACTGACCGCTTGTTTATCAAAAAATTAAAGTGCCGATACGTAATCTGAAATTTCTTTACTAGCGGCGTTTTTGCTGTCATCACCACCTGGCATATTTAGGCCTTCAGCATAAATAAAGTCCACATCGTTGATACCTAAAAATGCAAAAAAGTCTTTTAGATACTTAGTTTGCGTATCCATATCAGTACCTAAGTACATACCGCCACGAGCAGCAAGAATAACTACTTTAGTATTTTCAACTAACCCAACAGGGCCTGTTTCAGTGTATTTAAACGTAATGCCAGCGCGAGCAACACGATCGATCCACGCTTTTAATGTAGATGGAATACCAAAGTTATACATAGGGACGCCCATCACGATGAGCTTATTATTTTGCAGCTCAGTGACCAACTCATCAGAAATAGCAGCCAGTTTATTTTGCTCATCGCTGCGTTGTGAAGGCTCTGTCATCCATGCGCCCATTTCAGCTTGAGTTAGGTGTGGTAATGAGTTTTCGGCAACATCACGACGAGTCACTGTAATGTCAGTTTTTTGTGTAAGCTCAGCAATGAACTGCTCACTAAGCTGATGTGAATTACCGTTTTCACCGTTGAGTGATGAGTTGATTAATAATACGTTCTTCATAGCCGTTCCTTTAATTGTAAATTACTAATAAGAGCATATCCTTTTATATTACAAATTAACAATGCAATTTAATGGCTTAACCATTCGATTTAAGAGAATGTTTTAGTTTGCTGCTGAGTGGTTTTTGGTTATCAAATTGCGCTGTTGTTTTGCTACGACTGAAATGATGGCGATTACACTCTGCGATATTTGTTCGTCGTCGCCTTTTACTATTCTCTAAGTTAGCATCGAGATGGCCCATTAAGCTTGCTACGTATATAAAGGTTAAAAAAATGTAATTGTAACTTTATTAATTATTTAAATAAGATTAAGCTCAAGGCACTAATACAATAAGCAATAACAACAATAAAAAGGAAGTTTAGTGATTGATATAATTAAACATACACCGCTGTGGGTGTTTGCGTTATTTGCCGGCCTGATTGTGCTTGGTGTCAAACAAACTCGAGCAAGAGAGGTCACGTTACGCAGTGTTTGTGTGTTACCTGTCGCAATGGCTGGCTTGTCAGTTTTTGGGGTGTACTCCGCATTTTCTGGTGTAATTGCATTAGCAGTTTGGTTTGTGTGTTTAGTACTTGGTTGGGGAGTCGCTCGTCAATTCGGTTTGCCAAAGGGAGTGCGCTACATAAATGAGCAGCATGTGTTTCATATACCAGGTAGCAAAGTACCATTTATATTAATAATGGCCATTTTCTTTACTAAATATTGTGTTGGAGTGATGCTGGCAATACAACTAGCAGTTACGCAAAGTACAGAATTTATGGTTATTGTTAGCGCGATTTACGGTATTTTAAGTGGCATATTCTTAGCTCGCGGCTTACAGATCCTGCAGGCGCGAAATAACCAAATAGATTTACAGCCAGCATAAGTAACAGCGCGGTTAGTCATACTAATCGCGCTGTTAGGTTTTCGTTAAAAGTCGCTTTTACTGTGGCGCTCGGCTAGTTGCTCATCTTCTGGGCCCCAAGTCCGGTTAACTCTGCGACCACGCTTTACTGCAGGGCGGCGTTCAATCTGTTTTGCCCAGCGCATCACGTGGGTATATGATTCAACATCTAAAAACTCGGCGGCGTCGTATAAATATCCCAATACCAGCGAGCCATACCATGGCCAAATAGCAATATCTGCGATTGAATAGTCACTACCAGCCATGTAATCATGATCACTTAAATGGCGGTTTAATACATCTAGCTGGCGTTTAACTTCCATCGTAAATCGGTCAATAGGATATTGCATTTTGTGTGGTGCATAGGCATAGAAATGACCAAAACCACCGCCTAAATAAGGTGCTGATCCCATTTGCCAAAATAACCAGTTACGGCATTCGGTTTTACTGGTGTGGTCGCTTGGCACTAGCGCATCAAACTTCTCTGCTAAGTATTGTAAAATAGCACCTGATTCAAACACCCGCGTTATAGGGGTCGTACTGTGATCCATCAGCGCTGGAATTTTTGAATTAGGGTTAACACTCACAAAGCCTGAGCCAAATTGATCGCCATCGCCGATTTTAATTAAAAACGCATCATATTCGGCTTCAGTGATACCAAGCTCTAATAGTTCTTCAAGCATGATGGTGACTTTTTGGCCATTAGGGGTTGCCAGTGAGTAAAGCTGAAGAGGGTGCTCACCAACGGGTAAATCTTGCTGGTGCGTAGCGCCTGCAATTGGTCGATTTATTTTTGCCCAGTCACCGCCACTTTCCGCGTCCCACAGCCATACTTTAGGCGGGGTATAGTTTTCGCTGTTACTCATCAAAACTCCTTAAACGTTGGTTACTTTAATTAAGGTTACGAACAACCCATCCTAGTTGATCATTTAGAGCAAGGGAAGCAAAGATAACTTTCATTGGTAATATGAAGATCATTTAGATGAGGTCATGGATGGCCTTATCCACGAGGGTATAAAGCGCTAACCGAAATAGAGAAAGCGCAAATTTATTTAATCCGAGATAATGACGGTTAATATTTTATCTTTAACCTTGCTAACTTTAAAGCTTGTAACTTGCGCTTTTCTTATCTTGTTTTGCTAAATAATAGCCAATAAGAATACCAGCGAGTGCGCCAAACAGGTGGCTTTCAAATGACACATGGGGACGCTGTGGCAAAACACCCCAAATTAAACCACTATATAAAAATACCACCGCGACACTAATAGCAATGGCCTTAAATGACCGATGCATAATGCCGTAGCAAATTAAAAAGCCCCACAAGCCATAAAGTACACCGCTCAGGCCAACGTGAATATTAGCGCGACCAAATAGCCAAACCAGTAATCCTCCAACCACAGCAGTAAAGATAAATACAGCCCAAAACCGTTTGACGCTATATTGGCAGACTAGCCAGCCAAGCACTGCAAATGGGATTAAGTTACTAAGCAAATGTGCCCAGCCGCCATGTAAAAAAGGCGCGAAAAAAATACCCGTTAAGCCACTTAGACTGCGAGGGTAAATACCTAATCCATTTAAGTTAACGCCTGGTAAGCTATTAATAATTTGCAGTAAAACACACAATAAAATAATACCAATAAGCGTAAAGCGTTTACTGACTAGAGGAGGAATGCTCAAAGAGCTTTTTGGGTTTGCCATACATCACTTAATTTTAAATATGTTTGACTGAGTATACCTATCCTGATGCTTAATTGAAAAGCCTTGCTGGGTTAAGCAAGGCTTTAGTTACAATATTAAAGAATTAGCCTAATTGGGTTAGCAGTTTTTGCGCTGCAAGCTCAGAGCTGGCAGGATTTTGACCGGTGATCAATAAGCCATCGACTAATGCGAGCACACCCCAATCATCCGTTTTTTGGTAATCACCGCCTTTTTTGATCAGCTCATCTTCTACCAACAATGGAACAATGTCAGTAAGTTGCACAGCGGCTTCTTCACTATTGCTAAAGCCAGTTACTTTCTTACCTGCAACCAATGCACTGCCATCTGAATTTTTAGCATTTAAAAACACGGCACTTGCGTGGCAAACAGCTGCAACAGGCTTTTCTGTTTTGATAAAGTCTTCAATCAATGAAATTGAGTCTGTATTATCAACTAAGTCCCATAATGGGCCATGACCGCCTGGGTAAAATACGGCGTCAAAGTCGCTGGCATTTACATCACCAAGCGCTTTTGTATTGGCCATCAATGTTTGTGCTGCACTGTCGTTATCAAAACGTTTTGTAGCATCTGTTGCGGCATCAGGTGCGGCGCTATTTGGATCAATCGGTGGTTGCCCGCCTTTTACTGATGCGAGTGTAACCTCAGCACCGGCATCAATAAATGCATAATAAGGAGCCGCAAATTCTTCGACCCAAAAGCCCGTTTTATGACCTGTATTGCCAAGCTCTACATGAGAGGTAAGAACCATAAGTATTTTTTTAGCCATAACCATATTCCTTCTGATGATTTAAATTTTTAATTTATCTTACTAACTACTATATGCATTAAGGTCACTTTAAACAACGATGATAAATTCAACTTTATTGGTTTAATAATTGATACAATAAAGTAAGTCAGTATAGGAGGTCTTATGAAGGTATCGTTTGAGCAACTCAAAAGTATGGTGGTATTTGCACAAATTGTAGAGCAGGGCAGTTTAACGGCGGCCGCCAAACAATTGGGATTTACTCGTGCAGTGGCAAGTTATCACTTAAAAAAATTAGAAACCCAACTGGAAGTGACGCTGCTTAATCGTTCAACGCGAACTATGGCACTGACCGAAGCGGGGATTGCTTATTATGAGCGCTGCAGAATTATTACTGAGCAAGCTAATGCGGCTAAACAGCAAATAGAAGATATAAAAAGCGAACCACAAGGCTTACTTAAAATTAGCTGCCCGGTGAATGTCGGTATGCAGTTAGTTGTGCCTGCAATCAATGATTTTAAACGTCAGTATCCCAAAATCGATATTGATTTACAGTTAAGTGACGAAGTGATTGATATTATTAAAAATGGCTTTGATTTTGCAATTCGCGGTGTGGCGCTTAGTGACTCCAATTTACAAGCGACTAAACTCACTACGATGAGTACCTGTATTTGTGGCTCGCCAGATTATTTTGCCCATTACGGTAAACCTAAAACTCCAGCGCAATTAAGCGAACATCAATGGGTGGTGTATCAGCTCGGCAGTAAAACATTAACGCTACAAAAAGATGGTAAAAAGCATAACTTAACTATGCAAGGTGGTTTAAGGACTAATAACGCTGCGGCGCGAACTGCTTTTGTTGAAGCAGGCCATGGTATCGGGCGTATTCCACTTTACGATGCATGGCCAAAAGTTCAAGCTGGGCTATTGGAAATTGTACTCGATGACTATAAAAGTAAAGATATAGAACTTTACGGCGTATTTCCACCCGGCGGCGCCGATTCTAAGAAGCTGCGCTTATTTATCGATTATTTAAAAGATTATTTTATAAAAAGGCATACCGCATTGGGTATGCTTAAAAATGTCTAATTTATGGCTTACAAAGTACGGTTAAATAATGCAACGGCTTGCAGGTACATGGTGATTGCGAGTGCGCCGTCGTATCGCTCACCCTCATCACGCATAAAGGCATGTTGGGCGTTAACTTCTTGCCATTGGTAATTAATACCCGTACTAACAGCTTGTTGATAAATTTTGTCGCGACCTTGTTGTGGCACATGGGGATCTTGCTTTCCCCAAATAAAGTGAATCTCACCTTGTATATCAGCCATGCGTTCAAACGAGTTATTACCGGCTTGTGCGGGGAGTGTATCGCTATGAATGTCGGTGGCATATAAGCAAAATGCGGCTTTTATGTGTGGGTTTAATGCGGCTCTATAAGCTAAGTGACCGCCAATACAGACACCCATAGTACCTACAGAGCCGGTGCAATAATCTTGTGTTTGTACAAAGTCGATTAACGCTTGGGTATCGCTGTCGTGAGATTCAAGCGGTTTTGCCCATTTATCGTTATTGCCTTTATCTTTACCCGCATCATCATAGGCAAGCACTGTCCCGATAGGGTTTAGCTCATGAAACACTTCTGGCACAAGTACTACAAAACCATGGCTTGCTAAAAGTGCAGCGCTGCGAGCAATAGGCGCGGTTTGCTGAAATATTTCAGAATAAAAAATAATCGCGGGAAATTGCCCTGATATTTCGGGGCGGTAAACCGTGGTGCGCATTAAACCTGTTGGGGTAGGCAAGTCTGCATGGTGGTGTTGGATGATCATAAAAGCGCTCAGTTAAATAATATAAAATATATGGTAACTGAGCGCGATAAAATAAACACGCCTTAAAGTTTAAATACTTGCAGGCATTTTATTACAGCTAGCATAGTAACTTACGGTTGCTGGCCAATCGGAAAATATCCCCATGACCCCCACTTCTTGTGCTAAAACATCAACCACAGTTAACATGTCGCCATCGTTATCTATAACATCACTAATAGATTGATAATAATAACCGCCGCCTTCATTTAGAGGGCCAGAGCGTTCAAGGCTCCATGCAATAATATTAAGCCCTGCGGCCTTAGCATCTATAGCGTACTGTGAGGGTACAATATTACTGTCGTTATCTATGGTTAGCAGCATCCAAATAGGGGGCGCTATAATTTTAACGCCATCAGTAGCTAGCTCTGCCATGCTTGGCTGCCATGTTGCTGCGTTATTAGGATCAAACCCTGCATTGCTGTCGCGACCATCCAAATACACACTTTGCGCTGCAAATTCAGGATTAGTGCTAATCCAATATTCTACGTCGGCTAGGTTAAATGATTGCGGATAAACATGGTTTGCGGGTACGTCCATTTGCGTGTATTCATCCAGCATTTTTTGTGCATATTGCGCTTGAGTCATACCATTAAAAGGCATGCTCACTTGAGGCGATTTCAGCTCCGGGGTCATTTTTACACCCAGCTCTTTAAATAGCGCAATACTTTGTTTATGGGTCATGAGTGTACCTGAGGTGGCGTATAAATCAGTGCGCCAACTCGGTGTTCCATTCATATAATCGTTAACATTGGTGGCATTGGTGTTCGCGCCATCCATTTTACCCTCAAGGGTTAAAAATTCCGCCAGGCTAATATCGCTGGTGCAACATTTAGCCGCAGCGGGTGTGCCACTGTTAGGATCCGCTGGCGTAAATGGCACACTGCATTTAGCGGCAAGTTCTGGGATCGCTAAAATATTAGTGGTGGTATGTAAATCGCATTGTGAATGGCGGCATACCAGCTCTTTATCATTTGTAAACGTCACATCGCACTCGACAATGCCAGCGCCCATACGAGCTGCTGCAATGTAAGATTCTTTAGTGTGCTCTGGGTATTGCATAGGTGCACCGCGGTGACCAATTGAAAAATCAGTACGATAAAAAGGGCCGTCTTTGCACGATTCTAATTTTGTTTTTAGTGCGCTGGTGGCCATATCGTCAATTAAGTAGTCGGGGCGAGCACCGAGTTGAATATTCGTACCTTGCGCTACTTCAACAATAACCGGGGTAGGAACTTTAACAATTTCAACCTCAGTGTTGGTAACAACCACTTCTTTTTCGACTATTTCTACATCGTCATCGCAGCCAGCTAGTGTAATTAATAATAAACAACTAGTCAGTAAAGGTATGCGCTTCATTATTTGTCCTTAAAAATCAAAGTGGACGCTACCTTACTAATTATTAGTGACAGTTTAACTACAGAGTAATTAATTTACTCTTTTAGCCATTATTTGGTTTACCACTAAGGCAAATAGCATAACCCCCGCGCCAATACTTAATCTGAGTATGTCCGCGTCTCTATTCCAAATAAGTACATTAACAACAATGCCTGCAGGAATAAGCAAGTTGTTCATCACCGCCAGTGCGCCCACATTGACAAGCGTGGCGCCTTTATTCCACATAAAATAGCCAACACCAGATGCCACAACTCCTAAATAAATCAATATGCCCCATTGTGTTGAGGTGCTTGGTAATTTGTTTGAGTTACCAAATAAGACATAACAGCTACTTGCAACAATCAGTGCACCAATAAAAAACCAGCCAAATACAGTTTTATCATCAAGCTGCTTACCCAGCATTAAGCGTTTGTAGGTTACTTGTCCTACAGCAAAACTAATATTAGCCCCTTGTACCAGTAATAATCCGACTAAGAAGTTACTGTCTAAGTTTTCATAGCGAATAGTAATTGCACCCAGCACGGCAATAAAAGCGACTATAAAAAACTGTGGGTTAAAATACTTGTTGCACGCATCGTTTAATAACGTGATGTAAAGCGGGGTCATTACGGTAAATAGCAGTACTTCAGGCACACTTAAGAACAAAAATGAGTGGTAATAAAAACTATACATAATACCGAGTTGTACTGCGCCTATCAGCATGAGTTTGCAAGCAAGTGGGGGAGGTGTTCGTTTTAAAAACGGTAAAAATAGCAGTGTGGCTAGGGCTACGCGAATTAATACACTAAACCAAGCATCAACTTGACCTGCTAAATATACGCCAATTAAACTAAATGAAAACGCCCATAATAGAGTGACGGCAAATAAGTAGCCCATAGTGCTTACTCCAAACTAAAAGCGCGAGTGTATACTACAACGAGTATTAAAGGGAGTGGCTCAGTCAAGTAACCTGAGCCCGGTGATTAATTTACTGTTGTGAACTAACGAATTGCTTGGCATCTACTTTTAGCTGTTCAAGTGCTGCTTGATTGTAATAACGACTATGAGAAATAACCCCAGTGAGCTTTTGCGTGTTACGTACATCAATTAATGGGTTATCAGTTAAGAAAATGATATCGGCGGTTTTGCCTTCTGTAAGTTCTCCAAACTGCGCCGTTTTACCTAAAAACTGTGGTCCAGCAAGTGTTGCTGATTGCAATGTTTGTAATGGCGTTAAGCCATAATCACTAAAAATAGCCAGCTCTTGATGAAGAGATAAACCTGGGTAAATATACGAATTTAAAAATCCAGCGTCGGTCCCAGCAATAATTGATACGCCAGCCTGTTGTGCTAAAGGTAGTAATTGAGCTGTTTTAACAAAGCGTTCTTTACGTTGTTTGATTTGATCTTGGGTATCTTTATTGGCTCTGTCTACACGCCATTGGTAAGTGGCTTTAAGACCTTTACCTAAATAATTTAAAAACTCATCATCTTGATGGTTATCTTCATCAATATAAGCGGTGATTTGACCACCAATTAAAGTAGGTACTACGGCCGTGTTATTTTGAGCTAACACGGCGTATTTATTTAAAGCTGTTTGGTTATCAATATTTGCTGTAATAATTGGCAAAGCACTGCGGTAACTCAGTTCACCTGAAGCCACTTTTGCTGATATTTCAGGTTCATTAATTGCTGCGGCTTTTAACAAGTAGGTCATATGCTCAATGGCATCTAACCCTGCATTTGATACATCTGTAACTGATAGCGAAAACGGAATATGACCAGATATTTGGTAGCCACGTTTTTTCACTTCTTTAACCGCTTTTAAATAAAGTTCAGGTGTTAATGCACTATCGGTGATTTTCACAAAATCCACATTCATAGCATCAAGCGTATCAATAGCAGCATTCATTTCCTCGACAGTTTCAACTTCTAAGTCGCCAGGCCAAATAGAGTCTTTACCTTCGAGTTTGGGCCCTGATGTATAAATGGTCGGGCCAACTAATTGGTTATTATTAATTTGCTCTCGCCAGCTTAAAACTGACTCACTTAAATCAGCAGCAGCATCACGTACTGTAGTAATGCCATACGCGAGGTAAAGTGGTAACAGGGCTTTGTTTTCGGCTATAAGCGCTTCACCGCCGCCCAAATGGACATGCATATCCCAAAGGCCTGGCATTAAAAATTGATCATTAGCATCAATGTAATTATCAGTAATGTAGTTATTTTTTAGTGAGTTGTTAGCGCGCTTTATGATCACACCATCGCGAATAGCAAGGGATTGTTCAACGCTGAGTTGTCCGGTTGTTACGTCGATGATCGTCGCATTAGCGATCACTATATCGGCGTGCTCAGTTGGTTCTGTGGCACATGCAGTCAGTAGTAAGCAAGTTGAAAATAAAAGTATATTTTGCATTGTGTAACTCTAAATTTTTTATTTAGATTAGCATATATATCTTCTGTAAGGTGTTGATTTGAGTTAGAAGGTAACAAAGTTAGGATGAATAATGGCGATAAAAAATGAGAGTCCATTACGGACTCCCATTATAATCATTTTGGTTTACTTAACTAAACCACGGCGCTTAAGTAGGGCGTCGGTAGTTGGCTTTTGACCACGGAACTCAATATAGCTTTGCATTAAGTCGCGGCTGTTACCTTTTGATAAAATCTCTTTGCGGAAGCTATCACCGTTGTCACGAGTTAAGCCGCCTTGCTTTGTCATATGTGCAAAGGCATCAGCTGCAAATACTTCAGTCCAAAGGTATGCATAGTAACCTGCTGAATAGCCACCAGCAAAGGTGTGGCTAAAGTAACAAGACTTATAACGCGGTGGTACTGGGTAGTAAGCAATGCCGTGTTTCTCTAACGCATCATGCTCAAATTTTTGTACATCAGTTATTTTCTTATCAACACCAAATGAATGCCATTCCATATCAAGTAATGCTGCAGCTAAATACTCAGTGGTGCCAAAACCTTGATTGAAGTTTTGTGACTCAAGTACTTTGTCGAGTAATTCTTTAGGAATTGGTTCACCTGTTTTGTAATGCTTCGCGTAGTTAGCAAGTACAGTTGGTTCGATGTTCCAATCTTCGTTCGCTTGTGACGGGAATTCAACAAAGTCACGAGCTGTTGCAGTGCCTGCAAGGCTTGGGTATTTTACATCTGAGAACAAACCGTGTGCCGCATGACCAAATTCATGGAACATAGTCGTAACTTCAGAGAAGGTCATCAGTGTTGGCTGACCGTCTGCAGGTTTAGGGATGTTTTGTGCGTTATAAATTACAGGTTTTGTGCCCTTTAAGCCACTTTGGCTAACATATGCACTCATCCAAGCACCACCACGTTTACCTTCACGAGCATAAGGGTCCATGTAGAATAAACCAATAGCACTACCATCGGCGTTGAACACTTCAAACGCCATTACATCTTCGTGATAAAGTGGTAAATCTTTACGCTCTTTGAAAGTAATGCCGTACAGTTTTTCCATCGCAAAAAATAAACCGTTATGGATCACTGATTGCATTTCAAAGTATGGCTTAACTAAAGCAGGATCTAGGTCGTACTTAGCTTGGCGCACTTTTTCAGAATAGAATGCCCAGTCCCATGGTTGTACGGCAAACGTTTCGCCTGATGCATCAATTACTTTTTGAATTTCAGCAGCTTCAGCTTTTGCTTTATTTACAGCTTTAGGTGCCAAGTCATCTAATATGCCATAAACGTTTTCAGTGGTTTTAGCCATACGTGTGGTCATTACATATGAAGCCCAATCTTTATAGCCAAGTAGTGCTGCTTTTTGAGCGCGCAAATTGGTTTCTTTGATAATGATAGGGCCATTGGTATTTTGCGCACGAGTCGCTGATGCTTTAAAAATACGTTCACGTAACTTACGGTTTTTTAGGCTGCTGAGAATCGGCTGTTGCGTGGTGTTCACTAACGTGATCATGTAGCCTTCTTTACCTGCTTTTTTAGCGGCAGCGGCAAGGCTTGCTATTTCAGCGTCAGAAAGGCCAGCAAGTTCGCTTTTATCGGTTACTAATACTACGTCCTCTTTAAACGATTTTAATACGTTTTGCGAGAAGGCTGTTGATAACTTAGCAAGCTCAGCGTTGATTTCACGCATTTTGGCTTTTTGTGCTTCATCTAATTTTGCACCAGCGTTAACAAACTTAGTGTAGTAAAACTCAACTAAACGCTGATCTTCGGCATTTAACTTCGCTTTATTGCCATTAATGGTTTCAACACGTGAAAATAATGCTTTGTTAAGATAAATATCATCAGAATGCGCAGATAACACTGGGGCCATTTTTGCTGCAATACGTTGATACTCATCATTAGAGATCAAACCAGATAAGTTATAGAAAGCGGTTGAAACGCGATCAAGCAATTCGCCCGATAGTTCTAATTCAACTAAGGTGTTTTTAAATGTAGCTGGAGCTGGGTTGTTTGCGATAGCCGTGATTTGCGCTTTTTGCTGGGCAATACCTGCATCAAATGCCGGTTCATAATCACTGGTACCAAATTTATCAAATTCTGGTGCCATATATTGTAATGGGCTTGGTTTCATCAATACGTTGTCTACATTGACTGTTTGTACTTGAGTCGTTTGCTCTTTTGTATCAGCATCGTTTTGCGAACTACAAGCAGATAATAATAATGCACTAGCAATTGTAGTTGCTATAAGGGTCTTACGCATGAGAACTCCATAAAATAGGTGAGCCTTGAAAAACAGGCGAGACATAAAACACCCATAACTTAGCAAATTTTCATGTATATACAACTAAGTTTATCGGTTTAAGGTGGGGATTAAGCGCAAAAAACGTGTTTTTAGGTAAAAATAGTGCAAATCGAGAAATAGTAGCCTTAAACAGTAGGACGTATTAAAGCTACTACAGGTTGGTACTTAATTGGGAATTTTGGTTTATGTTGCATGCGCGAAGTAGCAAAATTAGTTGTAACCTAAAACAAACTTTTTTTCGCTACCAAAACTAGCCGGTTGTTGGTGACCAAACTCTTTATTAATGCAATTAAGAGTATGTTCTTGCTCTGCAAGCACAGACAAAATTTTATTGCGGTATTCAATACTTGATTCAAACAGTTGCAAATCAACTAAAGGTTGTAACGTGGCTAATTTTTGATTTAAGGTCAGTTGTGACATCATTCGTTCCTCGTGCTTTATTTAAGCTTACAGTACTTATATAGCATTACCTGTAAGAAAATGTTAATGATTTGTTCATAAAAAACATATTGAACTTTAACTTCTCCGTAAATGCCATTATGGCGTGCTAAACTTACTTAACCCTGAATAGCTATTTGTTTTATTAATTTTGGAAAAAGTATGACGTTAGAGTCAATCTCTCATTATTTATCGTATGTAATTTTTAGTTATAACAATATCGAAATTACTGTAGCTAAAGTTATTCAAGTGCCTTTGATACTCTTTGCCATGTGGTTTGTGGTTACATGGATTGGTCGATTAATACGAAAAACTCTGCTCGCACGTAAAATGAACCCTGATGCGGTGCATTTATTTACCCGTATTTATTTAGTGTTAAGTATCGCAATTTTAATATTTACCTCCCTTGAAGTGTTAAATATTCCGTTAACAGCATTTGCCTTTGTTTCTGGCGCTATAGCTATTGGTGTAGGATTCGGGGCACAAAATATCATTAATAACTTTATTAGTGGCTGGATTTTAATGTGGGAGCGGCCAATTCGTATTGGAGATTTCTTAGAAGTGGGCAACGCTAAAGGGGTGGTTGAAACGATTAATACCCGCTCCACGCGCATTCGTCGTAACGATGGTGTGCACATGCTTATACCAAACAGTCAACTACTCGAAAACACAGTGACGAATTGGACCTTGATTGACCGCAATGCTCGTTCGTCTGTCAGTGTTGGTGTGGCATATGGATCAGATGTATTGTTAGTTGAAAAACTGATCAAACAAGTGTTGAGCGAACATCCTGCAATACTCCCGACGCCGGCATCTTCAGTGTTATTTGATGATTTTGCTGAAAGCTCTTTAGTGTTCAATGCTATTTTTTGGGTTTGTGCTGAATCAGAAACCATGTTGCGCCAAGTCCGCAGTGATATTCGTTTTAGCGTATATAAAATATTTGCTGAGCATAATGTCGTTATTTCTTTCCCACAACGCGATATACATATTGATGGTGAAATTGCATTAAGGCGGGGACGAGCAACGAAATAAATCCAGCGGTACCGGTATAGTCTTGGAGAAGTAATTTGCTGCAACGAGTAGCAAATTACTTCGTTTTTATTGATGAGTTATTGCTGTTGCACCATCTTTTTTAGCTTTAATGAAAATAATACAATTAAAGCACCAAATAGTACGGCGTAAGTGGCGACTAACCAAAGTAAAGTATGGATCCCTGCGCTAGGATTAAAGATTAAATATAAACCAAATAATACTGATATTGCCCCAGTAATAATTAATATCCACTCATTAGATATTTCCGCTCTTAATTTAAGCGCAATTAAAATTTCAACAGCGCCAATCGCTATGGCCCACGCAGCGACATAATAAAGTAATAGTATCGCGGTAACGTTTGGTGCAAATAGGGTAACTAGTCCTGCGATGATTGATAACACCCCACCGGCCAATAACCAGCGCCAATAGGGATTGTGTTGCTTAGAGTTCCAAGCAACCCATGTTCTTAGCATGCCATCAAATAAAAAATAGCCCGCAAAAAATAACAACATAATACTCAGAGATGCATTGGGTGCTAACCAAGTAATAACGCCAAAAATAATTGCAATGAGGCCGCGTACTAACAGTACTGACCAGTTTTTTGAAAGTGTGGTGGTTAGATCCATCTTAATCCTTAATGATTAGCTCTGTCGTGTTTATATACATTAGCATAAGGTATGATTTATCAATAAAATATATCGATTAACTTTGCAGAAGCATTGTATAGCAGAATTAAATTTGGCTATGCTATGTTTACTCAATGATCATTATAGTCACTTAGCGGCTCCCACTTGTGATACCTGCTACATTTACAATCACTTTATTGACAGGACAAATGTCCGTATAAAATAAATATAATTGCATAAAATCTCTCAAGTTCGCTTATTGTGCCGTTATTTGTTGTAAAAAGTTTATATTATTGTACATATTAATGCAGCAAAAGTGTCACACAATGCTATAATCTTCAGCGTTCGTTCAGCCTCTTTACTTCGTTTTGCACTCTCGACAAAGAGGTCCGCGCAGCTTAACTTAAGGCGCGAAAAATTGGCCGAGCCCGCCGAGTGAATTTGGCGCAACACATCAACCGTTGAATAAGAGTGCACTAAAAAGGTTAAACCCCGACATGAAAGCAATGAAAAGATCTACGTTAGCAACCCTAATCAATGCAACGTTGTTCTCTGCCGTAGCAGGTACTTCATTTACAACTCTTGCTGCTGATGAACAAGCTCCAACTGCGCAAAGCAAGCAATTAGAAGTTATTCAAATCACTGCGCGCAAGCGTGTAGAAAACGCACAGGAAGTACCTGTCGCTGCTTCTGCTTTACAAGGTGATAGCCTTGATGCTGCCAGTTCTGCCGGCATGGATATTCGTTTTTTAAATGCAAAAATTCCAAGCTTAACTGTAGAATCTTCATTTGGTCGCTCATTCCCACGTTTTTATGTTCGTGGCCTTGGTAATTCAGATTTCGATTTGAATTCATCACAACCAGTATCCCTAGTGGTTGATGAAATTGTTCAAGAAAGCCCTATTTTAAAAGGTTTTCCTATATTTGACACGGGCCGCGTAGAAGTTCTCCGTGGACCACAAGGCACCTTATTCGGTCGTAATACCCCAGCTGGTTTAGTTAAAATTGATTCAGCTCGCCCAAGTCAAGATTTTGAAGGTTATGCAGCCTTATCATATGGTTCATTCAATTCAATTGACTTCGAAGGGGCTGTAAGTGGTGGCTTAACTGATAACTTATCAGCACGTGTTTCTCTATTACGTCAAGAGCGCGATGATTATATTGATAATCGCTTAGCAGGCAATGAGATTGATGACGTAACAGGAGGTTATCAAGAAACTGCCGCGCGTATCCAATTCTTATATGAGAAAGATGATTTCAGTGCATTATTGAATTACCACACTCGTGACTTAAATGGTAAGCCAATTGTATTTCATGCAAATGCAATTGAAACAGGCACAAATAACCCGCGCCCGGGCTTTGATCCTGAAGTGATATATCAAGATACTGTGCAATTTGCTACACAGAATGTAAATAGCCAAGGTGCTAGCTTAAAGCTAGAGTACAGTTTTGCTGATTACACGTTGACATCGATCAGTGGCTGGGAAAGTGCAGAAATTTTCTCTCGTGCTGATGTAGATGGTGGTTTTGGTTGTGGGAATACTTTTGTTCCTGGTTGCCCAACACCAGAAATGGGACCTGGTTTTATTTTCTTAGCGTCTGAAACCGCTGATGCCCTTCCAGATCACAATCAATATACACAAGAACTACGTTTAGCAAGTGATTTTGCTGGTGACTTTAATTACCAAGTTGGTGCTTTTTATTATAATGAAGAGCAAGTGATTGAGACTTACGGTTACGATGGGTTAGGTGCAAACTTCTTAACTGGCTATGTTCGCCAAGATCAAGACACAACAGCATGGGCTGTATTTGCATCGAGTGAATATCAATTAACTGAGAAGTTAGAAATCACTGCTGGTTTACGTTACTCAGATGATAAACGTGACTTTACAGCGTCACGTTACGCATCTCCAGAGTCGGCAGTTGCTAATTTAACTAAGTCAGTTGCACCAGAAGATAGCCATGTATCATGGGATTTAGCTGCTGCGTATAAATATTCTGATGATATAAACTTATTCGTTCGTGCTGCAAATGGTTTTCGTGCACCGAGCGTTCAAGGTCGTATCTTATTTAGTGATGATGTAACGGTTGCTGATTCTGAAACAATTAACTCAATTGAAACGGGTATTAAATCAGACGTGCTTGACGGTCGTGGACGTGTCAATGCTACTGTTTTCTATTATCAAATGGATGACCAACAGTTAACAGCTGTTGGTGGTGACTCGGGAAATTCAGCTCGTTTGTTGAATGCTGATAAAACTGTTGGCTACGGTTTTGAAGTTGATACTCAATGGGTATTGACTGATGAATTTGATGCAACTTTTAACTTCAGTTATAACAATACTGAGCTGCAAGATGATGATTTATATTCGCAAGGCTGTTTTGCTTGTACGATTACTGATCCGCTAACAAACCAAGGTTATAGTTTAGACGGTAATAGCCTGCCACATGCGCCGGAGTGGATTGCTAACTTTACTCTACGCTATACTAAAGAGCTTGGCGATGGTGAGTTTTATGCGTTTACAGATTGGTCATACCGTAGTGAAATTGATTTCTTTTTATATGAATCAGTGGAGTTTACTGGTGAAGCATTATTAGAAGGTGGCTTACGCGCGGGTTATAAGTGGTTTGATAATAACTACGAATACGAAGTTGCGGCATTTGCACGTAATATAACCAATGAGCAAGTATTCATCGGTGGTGTAGATTTTAGCAATAACTCTGCAATTGTTAATGAGCCTCGCTTTATTGGCGCTGAATTTAAAGTTAACTTTTTCTAAGTAGACTTTATAATTGCTAATATTAAAAGCCCGCACATGTTGCGGGCTTTTGTATTGTAAAACCTGATTTATAACTGCTAAAGTAGCGACAATTAAATTTAATAAGAGAAGAGCAATGGCTGGATTTTGGAACTACCGAGTGATTTTTTGTGAAGCAACTAAAGATGAAGCGGCGCAATATCAAATACATGAGGTTGAATATAACCTAAATGGTAAAGTAACGAATTGGTCAGAAACGGGCGCAGCGCCTTTTGGCAACACCTTAGATGCGTTACGAGATGACGCAGAGCGTTTAAAAACAGCATTTGAAAAACCTGTACTAAAAGTTGTTAGAAAAGAACGTGGCTACGAGTTGGTAGATGTTGAAACGGGTGAAGAAGCATTTGCAGAGCCGCCAGCAGGTTTAACAGCATAAGTATTAAACCAAAAAGGTGCTATGAGCGCCTTTTTTGTTGCTGAAAAATAAAGGAATGAGGATGACATTAAAAGCAGTATTATTTGATATGGATGGCACTTTAGTTGATTCAGAAAGTGTCCACTTTAACTGTTGGAATGATGTTTTAGCACCGTTTGGCGTGCGCTATGAAGAAGATGATTTTTGCCAACGTTTTTCAGGTCGACCGACCTTAGATGCGGCAATTGAAGTGGTTGAGCAATATAACTTATCGGTTTCAGCGCAGTGGTTAGCGCAGGCTAAATATGATGCATTCGAGCAATTTGTTACCACTAATTTACCTCCTTTAATGCCTTTTGCCGAAGAGGTATTAGAGGCAGTGAAGCAAAGCGATCTTAAAATGGCATTAGTGACGGGTAGTTCACGCCATGAGGCCTTACCTATCTTAAAAGGCTATGGCTTTTATGAATGGTTTGACTGCGTAGTGACTAAAGACGACGTGCAAAATCCAAAACCTGCGGGAGACCCTTATTTACTTGCACTGACAACATTAGGGATTTCAGCAGAGCAAGCAATTGCTGTTGAAGATACACACACCGGCGTTACAGCAGCAACTAATGCAAACGTAGCTGTGGTTGCAATACCGAATAAACACACCCTAGGCCACGATTTAAGTTTAGCTGTTTCTCGCATGGATAATTTACAGCAGCTATGGCAATGGGTACAAACTAAGCTATAGTTTAGTCTGCTTGGTGATAAACAAGGAGACCGATATGCTTAAAGGACTAACAGTATTATGGTTGCTGATCATTACTTTTACTTGCTTAGCAACTGATACACAGATCACCGCTGATGCCCAACTTGCCAAGGTTTACCCACAAGATAAAGCGCTTGCCATTGAAAACTATCTCGTTAGTGAGAAGTTTGATGGGGTCCGTGCGATTTGGATGGGAACACAGTTGATAACCCGTAATGGCAATGCCATTAATGCGCCAGGCTGGTTTATTGCTGATTTACCTAATTTGAGGTTAGACGGTGAGTTGTGGACCAAGCGCGGTGATTTTGCAGACCTCAGTGGTATTGTGCGCACTTTACAGCCGTTGGATAGTGACTGGCAAAAAGTCACCTATCAGATATTTGACATGCCAGATCAACATAATCCCTTTGCAGTACGCTATGAAAATTATCTACGTTTAGTAAAAACATTAAATAAGCCTCACATCCAAGCAGTACAGCAGTATCAATTTACCACAGAGCAGGCATTATCTGCGTACTTTGATAAAGTAACTCAGCAAGGTGGTGAAGGTGTAATGCTGCATTTAGCCTCGGCAATGCATAAAAGTGGCCGTTCTGATGCGCTGTTAAAGTTAAAACCTTATTTTGATAGTGAAGCGGTCGTCATTGCTCATCTTCCAGGAAAAGGCAAATTTACTGGCATGCTAGGGGCGTTAAAAGTAGTTACACCACAAGGAAAAGAGTTTTCAATTGGTACTGGCTTTAGTAACGCACAGCGCCAAAATCCACCCGCAATAGGAGCGACGGTGACATACCGATACCATGGTTTTACTAAAAACGGTTTACCACGGTTTGCCAGTTTTTTACGTCAACGCGATCCTGATTAACATTTAAAAAAAGCCGTAAGTATGCTAAATTGCGCGGCCTTTTGATGTTAGTTGTGGTGAAGTAATGGTAGTTGGTTTTGATTATGGTAGTTCTAATTGCGCAATGGGTGTAATGAATGCTCAAAATACTGTTGAGCTGGTGCCCCTAGAGCAAGGTAAGTTTTACCTCCCTTCAACCTTATACACACATCACAGTGCTTTAGTTGTCGATTTTGTTGCTCAGCATCTAACAGGTACAAGTTATGAAACTGATTTTAAAACCCAGCGCCAAGCCCTGCTCAATAGTATGGTGCGGATCAAGTCTGACTTAGATCTAGCCCCTGGTGATGAAAGTCTTTTTATTGGCCGAGAAGCAATTAACGAATATGTGCAATTTCCTGAAGAAGGCTATTTTGTTAAATCCCCTAAATCGTTTTTTGGGGCTATAGGCTTAAAGCAAGGACAAATTAACTTCTTTGAAGATATTGCCACCGCAATGATTTTAAAAATCAAACAGCGTGCTGAAACATCACTACAAAAAGAGTTAACACAAACGGTTATTGGCCGCCCGGTAAATTTCCAAGCCGTGGGTGGAGAGCAATCAAACCAACAAGCAATTGGTATTTTAGAGCGTGCAGCAAAACGAGCTGGCTTTAAAGATGTGGCTTTTTTATATGAACCACTCGCAGCGGGAATTGATTATGAAAGTGACTTAAATCACGATCAAAAAGTATTGGTTATTGATATTGGTGGTGGTACCAGTGACTGCTCATTTGTGCAAATGGGACCTAGCTTTCGTGATAGTAGTGACCGTGATCATGACTTTTTAGCGCATACAGGTAAACGTGTTGGCGGTAATGATTTAGACATTGCTTTAAGCTATCACGCATTAATGCCATTGCTTGGTTTAGGCAGTCAGTTTAAATCAGGTTTACCACTGCCTAATCAAGCATTTTGGCAAGCATGTAAAATTAACGATGTGAACTTACAAAGCCAGTTTTATAGTCAAAGCCATCACCGAGAATTACTTACGCAGTTACGTGAAGTACAAGCACCTGAGTTATTTCAACGACTGATCGATTTGCAGCAAAATAAGCAAGGTCATCAGCTGGTACAGCAAGGGGAGGCGGCAAAAATTGCGCTTTCGTCAGTGACTGAGTATGACTGTGAATTAGGGTTTTTAGCGCCGCAATTACATAAAGTGCTATCACGAGCTGATTTAGCTGTAGCGGTTGATGATTCGATTATGCAAATAGTAAGTTTGGCAAAACAAGCGATTAAAGATGCAGGGACCGTTCCTGATGTGATTTACCTTACCGGTGGCAGCGCGCAATCGCCACTAATAAAAGCCGCATTAGTTGAGCACTTAGGTGATATTAAAATGGTAAACGGCGATCACTTTGGTAGTGTAACCGCCGGACTCACTAAATGGGCAAGTATGCTTTATAGTTAAAGGGTGCTTATAGTATGACTTGTCGGGTTGCGAGGTATTTCTCGTAATCTGGCAATGACCGTTCAAGCTCGTTATGCATCAAAGGCGAGCTTAAAATCATATCTGCGCTGACTTCATTACACGCCACTGGAATATTCCATACCGCAGCTAAGCGTAATAATGCTTTAACATCCGGATCATGAGGTTGAGATGCAAGGGGGTCCCAAAAGAAAATCAACACATGAATTTCATGCTCCGCAATTTTAGCGCCTAACTGCTGATCGCCCCCCATAGGGCCACTAAGTAGTTTGATAACTTCAAGTCCAGTATTTCGCTCAATTAAATGACCTGTGGTGCCTGTGCCATATAAAGTGTGCTTACTGAGGTTATCGCGATGTTTATTACACCAGGCTAGCAAGGCTGCTTTTTTACCATCGTGTGCAACTAAAGCAATATTTTTTTGCGCTGGAAGGGTTTGCTGTTTTTGTTCCATGTTGACTCTTTTTCTTTTTAGATGAGTAGATTAACCGCAAGAACTACAAATACTACACCTGTTATACGATCAATCCAAATTTGGCTTTGCGGGTGCTCTCGAAAGTAGCCTGCAATTTTATCGCCAAAGTAAATATACGTGCAGTCAATCGGAAACGCAAAAAGTGGATACAGTAAGCCAAAGAAAGCTAATTGAAATGTAGTTGATGATGACAGGGTTGGATCAACAAACTGCGGAATAAACGCAATAAAAAATAACGCTACTTTAGGGTTGAGCACTTCAGTCATCATAGCCTGAAACATAACATTAGTTTTTTTCTTGGTGTTTACATGGGGTTTATCTTCGCTACTGCACTCTGACTGGATAAATGTGCTTTTAAACATCATAAAACCTAAATAACATAAGTAGGCAGCACCAGCGTATTGTACGCTGGTATAAGCCACTTCTGAGGCTTTTAGGATAGCCGTAAGACCGACAACGGCAAATAAAGTATGCGCCACTCCGCCTAAAGCAAAACCAAATGCGCTTTGTAAGCCTGCTGCGCGGCCATTGGCAAAAGTTTGCGCCATTAAAAAAGCATTGGAAGGACCTGGTGCAACAGCGATTAAAAAACTCGCGGCTAAAAATGACAGTAAAAATTCAAAATTGATCATTGTTTTTATGTGTTTTTAGGGTGATAAGCGTGTGCTTTATTACTGAGCAGTATAACCCACAGTGGCAGCAATAATAATAAGTGAAAAGCAATAAACTCGGGCGCATTGAAAGGGAGCACTTGGGTGAGCATAACCAATGCTCCAGCGCCGCTCATTTGCATTAAACCGATTAACGCAGATGCAGTACCTGCTTGTTTAGCAAAATGTGACAATGCCATTCCAGCCGCTGAGCCTAAGCTAAGTGCAAAGCCTAGCGCAGCAATCAACACTGGCAGCATAAAAGCAAAGGCACTTTTAAACTGGCCGAGAATTAAAATCAGTACACCAGAGAAAATTAATAAACTCATACCTATGCGTAACGCTTTTTGACTATGGCGTTTGATATACAATGGTGCAATAAAGCTAGCTACAATGCTAACAATGGCATTGAGAGTAAACCAAAAAGTAAAATCGCTGACCGATCCACCTAACTCGGTCATAATCCATCCCGGTGCTAATGTTACAAAAGCTAAAATAGCCGACATTGCCACCATACAAATTAGGCTATTAAAAAGAAAAATAGGCGTGCTAATGATTGGTATAAAACGACGTAAATCGAGTATGTGGCCCTCATAGTGGCTATCCGCAGGGCGTGTTTCTTTAAAATATATGGCAGTGATCATTAGTCCAACACAAGCAAACCCCGCCAAAAATAAAAAGTTCATCCGCCAGCCAAATTGCACAGTCAGCCAAGCGCCTAAAATAGGCGCTAACGCGGGAATAAAACACACAATACCATTTAGGTAAGTGATCATTTGGCCGCTTTTAGCACTGCCGTAGGTATCACGAACAATCGCAAATGCAACCACAAAAGTGGCACAAGCCCCAAAACCTTGCAGTGCACGTGCAAGCATCAGAATGCTAAAGCTAGGTGCTAAAAAAGCCAACATCCCAGCAAATCCATACAGTGTGATGCCAAATAGTGCGACTGGACGGCGGCCAAACTTGTCGGCTAAAGGACCTGCTATAAGCTGACCTAAGCCAACCGTCAGCATAAAAATAGCGACGGTAAGTTGCACTTGCTGCTCATCAATAGCCAATGCTTGCGCAATATCAGGAAATGCGGGTAAGTAAATATCAATCGCTAATGGGCAGAATATAACCAGAAGAGCGAGAATTAAAATAACACTAAGATGATTGCGGCGATCGGTTGTTGGCATGAGTGCTCCTTTTGCCGCGTATTTTAGGTCTGCAAAGATAAAAAAGAAAGGGCATATGACCCATCTATCAATAAGATTATAAGTATAAATGCACTTTTGCTAACTGGTCTGATGTGCTAATTTTGCAATAGCGACATTCAATGGAAAATAATAATGAGTAATAAATCTGCAGTTTTAACAGCATGGCATAGTTTTAAGCGTCTACCATTTGGCAATTGGTTATTTACTAAAGTAGTGTGTTTTAAAGCTCCTTATTTTGGCTCCATGAAACCCACTGTTTTAGATTTACGTGACGGACATTGCAGCGCAATGGTTAAAAACCGACGGAGTGTGCACAATCATATTGGGACTATCCATGCTATTGCGCAGTGTAATTTAGCTGAGTTATGTGCCGGTGTGATGGTTGATGCTACCGTGCCGTATAAAACTCATCGCTGGATCCCTAAAGGAATGACGGTGCAGTACTTAGCGAAGGTTGATACTGATGTCACAGCTGTGGCAGAAATTGCAATGCCAAGACAATGGCTAGATAAAGAGGATTTAGTGGTGCCAGTGAAGCTTTACAATACTCGCAGTGAATTGGTCTTCACTGCTGATATTACGATGTACGTTACTAAGAAAAAGTAAAATAAAGCGATTATTTTTTCTCTACGGCTTGTTTGTTGAAAAACGACAAGTCATTATCACCTTCACTGAGCGCAGATGTAAGCTCCGGCTTTGATTCTGCGTTATTGGTAATTAATTCAACCGTTTCAGCTTCATGGCGTTGTTTTAAGTTACCTTCAATAATTGCACCAGCATCAATACTTAAAGTATCTTGATAAACATCCCCGTGCACTTGCGCTGAACGTTCAATAACTACTTTGCTGGCGTTGAGCGAGCCGATTACTTTACCTTTTACAATCACGCTTTCAGCGACCACTGAGCCTTCAACACAACCGGTATTACCAATAACTAAATGGTTAACACGAACATCACCATCTATGCGACCATCAAGCTGTACTTCACCTTGACTCACTAAGCTGCCCGTTAAGCGAACATCTTCAGAAATGATCGAAGGAGTGTGGCTAGTTCTTTTTAGTTGAGAATTTGCAGAACTACTTACTGTTGATTTTTTTTTACCGAACACGAGAAAGCGCCTTTGTTATTTTGACTGGATTGACATGTTTGTCGTTAAGTAATACTTCATAGTGTAGGTGAGTGCCAGTACTTCTGCCAGTGCTGCCCATTAATCCGATAACATCATTTTTGGTTACCGTTTGGCCTTTTTTAACGTTGATTTTATTTAAGTGACCAAACCGAGTTACAAAGCCGTTTTTATGTTGCAGTTCGATAAAATTACCATAACCACCGTTGCGTCCTGCGCGTAATACAGTGCCATCAGCGGGGGCGAATATTTCGGTTTTATGCCAACCTGCTAAATCAACACCTTTATGATAAGCATGACGGTTATTCACTGGATCTTTACGCAGGCCAAAACTACTCGAAATATAGTAATTTGCTGCAGGCAGAGTTTGCGGTAACTCACTGAGTAAATTTTCAAGCTTATTCAACGCCAATAGTTTATCTGCGATGACTAAAAATTCAGCTGGGATCTTTGATTCATCAAATAAATCCAGCGGACCACCTTGCGCGGTTTCTGTCATATCACCATCTAGACGACGCGCCAAGGCGGTATCAAGTCCTGCACCTTTGAGCATCGCTAAAATATCGTGCTGGCGGCGTTCTATTTGTTGCTCTATTTGTAAAAAGCTGTGTTGGTATTGGCTATCGAGTAGTGCAAAACGTTGCTCGATATTAACAGATTCAGAGAGTGAAAGAGTGTGTGCGCTGTTAGGGTTTTCATCAACTAATGGTTCGTGGAACTCTTCTTGTTGTTCGCCGAGTTCACCTTCTGGCGGCGCTGCTGGCAGTGTGGGATTACTCATCGACTCAGGTAAAGAATCGATCATGCTCTGCAATAAAGCATGCTTTTGCTCTAGCACCGCAAGCTGGGCTAACTGTTTATCGTATTGTGCTTGTTGTTCTTTACTTTGTTGCTGCCACTGTTGTTGTTTTGATAATTGGCTTTGTTCGATATCGGAAATCTTGTTGGTTTGAGAGTATATTCGCAGGGTCGAAACAGCCAACCAAATTAAAGCAATTAAAATAATAGCTACGGCTGATATTTGTAACCAAGGTGCTAATATCACATGTTTAACCTCACCATTTTGGCGGATCAACAGCTGTCTAGCTGGGAATAATTTGTGATAAAAAGACTTAATAAATGCTGACATGGCTTATAAACACTGGCTATTAACCGAATTAAGATAGCAATCTGAGCTGAAAAAGCCAGTAAAAAATTGTAATTAATCTTAAAAAAGGAGGCGTTGGTCGCCTCCTTATAATAAATACATTTAATAAATGTTTACAACTTAGTTACTTAGCAGGAAGAACCGTTCCTTCTACGCAGCCAAAACCGATACGAGCAAAACCGGCTTTTTCACACCAACCACGCATAATAACGTTGTCGCCATCTTCTAAAAAGCTGCGTTGTTCACCGTTATTAAGGGTGATTTTTTCTTTACCACCACGAGACAGTTCAAGTAATGAACCGGCTTCTTCATGAGTCGGACCTGATTGCGTACCTGAGCCCAGCATATCACCTGGCATAAAGTTACAACCATTTACTGTGTGATGAGTCACCATTTGTGCCACTGTCCAGTATGAATGTTTGAAACTTGATTTAGATACTAATGAAGGTGCAGCACCTTGTTCACGCATTTTAGCGGTCTCAATTTGCACGTCCATTTTTATATCAAAGGCGCCAAGCTCACGGTTTTGGCTTGATTCTAAATAATCTAATGGTTGTGGGTCATTTTCATCACGAGTCCATGATGTTTTATAAGGTGCTAATGCTTCGGTGGTTACAATCCACGGTGATACAGTTGAAGCAAAGTTTTTCGCAAGGAATGGACCTAATGGTTGGTATTCCCATGCCTGTAAGTCACGTGCTGACCAGTCATTGAATACACAAAAACCAAATACATGGTTTTCAGCGTTTTCGATAGCAATGGCATCACCTAATTCATTACCTTTACCTAAATAAATGCCTAGCTCTAACTCATAATCTAAACGTTTACACGGACCAAGCGATGGTACTTCAGCGTCTGGCGCCTTAGTTTGACCATTTGGGCGATGAAAGGTTTGACCTGACACATCAATTGATGAAGAACGGCCATGGTAACCAATGGGTACCCATTTATAGTTAGGCAGTAACGGGTTGTCAGGACGGAATAAGCTACCGACTGCTGTTGCATGATAGATAGATGTGTAAAAGTCAGTGTAATCGCCAATACGACATGGCAATGCAAACTCAATGTCTGCTTGGGCAATTAATGCGTCGCTTAACTTAGCTTGTTCAGCGGCGCCTTCGCGTAATGCTTTAGATAATGCTAAACGTAGCGCTGACCAATATTGCTGACCAAGACCCATAAATTCATTTAATGTTGCTTGGCTTGCTGCTGCTATGGCTGTTTGTGCATCGCCTGAGAAAATAGCTAACTCGTTTACTTTGGCAAGGTCGATAACTTGGTCGCCAATGGCAACGGCACCACGAAAAGCTTCGTCAGAGTTCTTACGACGTACTTCTGCAAATGGTAGGTTTTGAATTGGGAAGTCACAATTTGCAACGTTCGCTGAGGCAACCCAGCTAGTTAAATTTATATCATGGGTTTCGTTAATTAAACTCATTACATTTCCTTTGGTTTAGTCAGTCGCGCTTTACAGTGGATATGGTGATGAATAGCGCGATTTAAACAGTGAAATTCAGATTGTCATTTATAATATTGATGAAACGACAAAAAGCAGCGAAGTACGCTGCTTTTTAAATTTACAATACGGTGCTTATAAAACGCCGCGGCGCTCTTGGTCGCGCTCGATTGATTCAAACAGTGCTTGGAAGTTACCTTCACCAAAACCGCCGTCATCAACACGTTGGATCATCTCGATAAAGATTGGGCCAAATAAGTTTTTCGAGAAAATTTGCAACAAGTAGCAATTTTCACTTTGGCTATCGACTAAGATCTGATGTTCACGGATCTTTTCTTTATCTTCTGCAACCCAAGGTACACGATCGAAAATTGTATCGTAGTACTCAGGAATAATATCAAGCGTGGCAATGGTTGATTTATCAAGCTTATCTAGTGAGCTTACTAGGTCATCTGTTAAGAATGCTAAATGCTGCACGCCTGGGCCATTGTATTCACCAAGGTATTCATCGATTTGGTTGTTATCGTTGCCTTTACCTTCATTGATTGGAATCGAGAAGGTGCCGCACGGTGATTTAAGTGCATAAGAGATCAAGGCTGTTTTTTGGCCTTTGATATCAAAGTAACGAACTTCAGTAAAACCAAATACGTCTTTATAAAAGTTAGCCCATGTTTCCATAGTGCCTTTATAAACGTTATTAGTTAAATGGTCGATGCGGATAAAGCCTTTATCATCAACAATGTTTTGTTCGCTTAAGTCTTCAAAGTCTTGCTCATAGATTGAACCTTTATCACCAAATTGCTCAATAAAATAAATTAAGCTGTCACCAATACCGTAAATTGCCGGGTATGGTAGGTCTTTATGAGTTGAATCAGTCGCTGGTTTTGCACCACGTGCTACTGCGGTGTCAAATGCCTGTTGAGCATTCTCTACACGCCAACCCATAGAACAAATTGCAGGACCATGACTTTTTGCAAATTCTGCAGAGAAACCATCACGTTCATTATTTAGTAAAAAGTGAATATCGTTTTGGTTGTAATAAACAATGTCTTTACCTTTAAATGTTTTTAGCTTTGAAAAACCAAAATCGGTAAATACTTTATCCATATAATCTGCATCAGGTGTAGCGTATTCAGTAAACTCGATACCTACCAAACCTAAAGGGTTAGTTACTTCACTCATTATAATTCTCCCGCAATAAACACTGCGTCTTGTTGTGTCTGATGCGCAGATAATTAACCATAATTGGCAGCAGGGGAAGAGCCGATAGCTATTTAGGCAAACGGCTCTTTGTAAATTAAATGGGACGATCATTTTAAAATGCATAAGCATTAATGCTTGGTTTTGAGATTTGTATTGAAAGGCCTTGTATTAAGTAACTTAAACTTTTGTTAACCTATTGATAAATAGAATTAATTTATTCTTATTTAAGGGGGTAAATAATCAAATAAAGGAACTATTCACCCCTTATTAAATATACGTGGTGTAATAAATTGTTTACGCTAGAGCCGTATTTGTTAAAAAACTAACTCTTCTGCGCTAAGCTAAGGTTACTAGTAATGGCTGGGGCATTTTGCTAGCAGTGCTACAGCGTTTCTTTGAACGTGCGTGGTGGCCTATCAGATGTGTTTAATGAAGCTGTTGAAAAGTAATTTATAATCTTTTGTTACGCGCTTTGAAGTCAGCCTTGTTAATATCGTAACTTAAATCGACGTTTGGTTGGCAGGAATTAATCATGGCGATATAAATAGAGCAACTAAAATCCCCA
Organism: Pseudoalteromonas sp. SG41-1; assembly: GCF_014164575.1. Lineage (NCBI taxonomy): Bacteria > Pseudomonadati > Pseudomonadota > Gammaproteobacteria > Alteromonadales > Pseudoalteromonadaceae > Pseudoalteromonas > Pseudoalteromonas sp. SG41-1. The sequence goes on along the minus strand of NZ_JACJFL010000007.1, from coordinate 87,051 downwards.
CAAGCGGCATAGCTTGTGGGGAGATAATAAACACAACGTTACGGTTTTTCAGCAACTACTTCAAGCTCTTCAGCTAAAATGTGCTCTTGTGTTTGTGGCTCGTGTTGACCTTCAGCACCGTGCATCCATTTAACAAGCTTGTCGCTTAGTAAGTACATGATCACAGCAGAGAGAACAGCAGTAGCGCCTAAATCAATAAAAATGCCCAATGCGTTATCAAGCGCTTCTTCGCCTTCACCTAAGAATGAACCTACAAAACCAGCAATCTTATTCGCAACAGCAGTACATAGGAACCAAATTCCCATTAGCATTGATGCTAAACGCAGTGGTGCTAGTTTACTCACCATTGATAAGCCGATCGGCGATAAACATAATTCACCCAAGGTATGGAATAAGTAAAATAATACTAACCACATCATGCTGATCTGTAGTGGCTCACCTTGACCTTGGGTCATAAGTGCTAAAATCATAGTGATAAAGCCAAGCGCTAAGAATATCAACGCAATGGCAAATTTAACTGGAGAATTAGGCTCTCGTTTATCAAGTTTCAACCATACTATGGCAACCATAGGCGCAAAAATAATGATGAAGATTGAGTTTAATGATTGGAACCAAGACGCTGGAATTTCAAAGTTGAACAACATACGATCAGTGTAATCATTAGCGAATAAATTCATCAAGCCACCGGCTTGCTCAAAACCCATCCAAAATATGATACTAAATACACTCATAGTGAAAATAACTTTTATACGGTCAGTTTCCACTTTTGTGAGCGGCTCTTTGGTATTTGAAGTTGATTGTGATTGCGCTAATTTAGCGGCAGGAACAACACCAATATCACCTAAGTACTTATTACTAAGTACTACTTGCATCGCTACCGAAATTAGCATACCAATACCAGCAACAACGAAGCCATATTGCCAACCCATAGATGCAGCTGCGAAACCCGCAACAAGTGGCCCAAGCGCACCACCTAAGTTGATACCCATATAGAAGATTGTGAAGGCGCCATCACGACGTTGATCACCCTCTTTATACAAGTCGCCAACCATAGTTGAGATGTTAGGTTTAAATAAACCGTTACCCATACATAATAAAGCAAGACCGATATAAAATACGTTTTCCTGTTGGCCGGCTAACATATCGTGGGGGATACCCATAGTAAAATGGCCAGCAGCCATTAGTAGACCGCCGATGATAATAGCTTTTCGTTGACCAAGTACGTTATCAGCTAACCAACCACCAAATAATGGAGTGATATAAACCGCCATTGTGAACGTACCATAAAGGCTTAGTGCGTCTGCATTACTCCAACCAAAACCACCGTCTTGGACAATAGCAACAAGATAAAGTACTAAAATGGCACGCATGCCGTAATAACCAAATCGTTCCCACATTTCTGTGCCGAACAACAGAAATAATCCTTTAGGATGCCCTAAAAAATCACCTGCTTTAGGTAATGAACTCATATTTACTTCCTAACTCAACGTTAATTATTGCGGCCTTATATTTTTTGCTTTGGTCGTTCATGTGCTTTCAACACAAACAGAACGGGTGGCCATGAATATTATTTTTAATGCAGCTAAGGTAATGGTTTGCTCACTAAGATTGCTTAGTGGGTAAGAGTCACACCCTTATCCTAGCTACAATTGCGCCTAAGTATACATACACGGGCAGTGCAGGGGAAGTGCTTGCGATAGTTAGATTACTGATGGCTTTAAAGCGTCAGCGTAAGGCACTAAGGGGCTTTGCGGTAATAAGCGTAATGAAATGACACTTGCTCATTTTTTGTATAGCGGGTAAATAAGGTGGCATTGTGTAACAAATACTAAAGGCCGAGTAATAAATTACTCGGCCTTTAAATAAAGACTTATTAACAGTGTAAATTAGTTACAGTAGTTACTATCAACAAACGTTAAATCATTAACATGTGAAGGGCCATCCATAATGAATGTTGCCGCCGCAGTATTTTGATCTAATCGGTAAATTTTAGCGTTCTCGCCTTTTACACGTCCTGAAACATAAATTGTGCCATCTGCAGCAATTGCGATACCAGATGCTTGATCAACACCATGCTCACCAATTAAAGACAACTCCATTGAACCTTGGTCAATAGTATAAAGTGCTTTACCGGTAAGAACGTAAAGAACATTATTATCAGCTGAATAAGCAATATCACCATCAGCGAACGAATCACCAGGGAAAGTTAATTTACCAAGTACTGTTTTATCACCTGTAGCTAGGTCAAAATCGTACATGTATGTTTTGCTTGTGGTACGTAATGTTGTGCCATCAGCGTTCATTGCAGAGCGGTAAATCGGGTACGAAGTTGCAGATGTAACCAATGCCTGCTCATTCGTAGCAAGGTCAAGTGATAAAATTTGCGAGACTTTAGTCGAGCTATCTAATTGCTCCATGAAATATAAAACACCATTATGTGATGCAATATTTGATGCCGTGTTACTTAAACCCGTTACTTTAGAGTATGTGTTTGTGTCAGTATTGAAAAAGTAAACAAATCCTTCTTCATTCGTACCGAAGTTATTAATACCGTATAAGCCAGATGCACATTGGCTAGTTACTTTAACATCATCAATAAACGCACCTAATGAATCAGATTTACCTGCGCCGATAAATTTAAGTTCGGTTGCTGCTGAACTTGCTTTTACAGTGTACGTAAACTTTTGCCAGTCTTTGGTGGTTGAATTTAACGTATCGAGTAACTCACCATCCCAATATACTTCTGCTTTATTAGTATTTGCATCGCCACTTACACGTGCTGAATAATAAAAGCTTACTTCATAGTTATGATCAACATCAGTATTCAATGTTTGCGAAACGCTATAATTAGCTGTCGAATCTAACTCTAAATACTGGCTGCCATCTTGAGCTTTGATAAGGCCAAGCTTATTGGTTTGGATTTCAAACTTAGCATTGTTTGAACGTTGCCAACCTGAGACTTGATTTAATAATCCCCATGTTCCAGAAATTGTTGCAGTGTTTTCAAAAGAACCATTTGCTACTAGGTTCGTTGATGCTGCTGCAAAGCCTGAAGCGATCAATAAAGGTAATGTTGCAAGCTTAAACAATGAGTTTTTCATAGTACTTTTCCTACCAAGTAATTCATTTTGTTTTTGTTAACATTTTTATTAACAATTTATGGTACTATTTTGCTATAAATATTGGGTTCGGTCAAATGTTGAACATGAGCGTTTTCGCAATAATTCACTGCTTTATTTGTCTTTTTTAAATAATTCATTTGCAAACAGTGACTTGCTAAATGTAATTACTTTGAAAATATTTTACTTATTTTATAACTAAAATTTTAGCTGAAAATTAAGTTAATACATTTGTTTAGGTCGGTATGCCTTAATTAGTAATTAAGGCTTTGTAGGTTTTTACGGTATGATTAACTTAGCTATTATCTTTATTTGAAAATGTTAACCAGCCGGGCTTTTGATTGCGATTTAGCTTTCCTAAGACCGTAATAGCTTTTTCAAGAGTAATACGCTGGGTTGCGATATCTTTATAAACTTGGTTGGCAATTTTTTTGCGTTTAACAGCAGCCCCAGCATCTAAAAATGATTCAGCCACTTGTATGGCAAATCTTTTTAATGGGCCTTGTTGCTGGCTGTCGGTTTTATTGTCTAGCTGTTGCTGATGTTTATTCAAACGTTCATTAATATGCACAAGCTCTGCTTGGCTGTATTCATTTTGCGCATGATGCATTTTTTTTATCTCTAATAACGCACTGCTTAAATAAGCATGCTCAAGCTGACTAAATGTACTGATCAGTGATAAGCGCGTTAAGGTTTTTTTAAACTGTTCAGCTGAGCAATTGTTATCTAAAAGCATACTTATGCTATCGTAAATCTTTTGCCATTGTTGCCAGCCATAAACATAGCCTAAGCCAGCTCCTTTAATGTTTTGCATACCAATGATGACTTGGTGACAGTGAGGCCTCGCAAGTGCAGTTAGCATGATCGTTAATTGATCGGGGGTGACCTTGGAGTTAGTAATTAATATGCATTTACTTTTGACTAATTCCAATAATATTGTTTGTAAATTATGTTGATTCTTTTTTAAATCACTCAACAAAGGCCGCATCTGTTGATAGCTTAAATAGTGATTAAAAACATCTTGCAAACTTATCCGCTGCTGTTCACTTAATGTTTGTGCCTGTCCATTGAGCCAATCAGTAAATTGCTCTGCATTATTCAAGGCGGTAAATTCTTTTGCCTGGTAGCTACCTTCAAGTGCTTTATTCATTATTTCGGCAACTGTATCTGCTTCTTTAATGCAGTGTAGCTGAGAGCACAACAATTCTAATTCCTGTAAATCATTATTACTAATTATTCGTTCAAAGCGCTCAGCAAAAGCGTGCAAGTAATAGCTATAAAAGCCATCAACATTGGTACCAATGACAACCATTTTATCAAACGGTAAATCTTCGACGAGCATCTGGGCAAACACTTTTGAACGTGCTACACGGTCATTTCGGTTGTTAATCAAGGCGATGGTTTGTTTACTTGGATCCTTGCTTAGGCCAAATAAATCTAAGCGTCGCCAGTTCTCTATGGTCGCTAAGCGTTCATTGGCTGACATACTATTAACGAATGACATGCTAAAATGTGTAAAAGGTACAGGGCTAAAGTGTTGTAAAACACCAATGTCAGGTACTATACGCTGTGCTGTTTCTTTAAATACAAAGTCTTTTTCCAGGCCAATGTAGGCTGCCATCTTACATACTAAAGCAATATTATCCGGGTGCTCTTCATATGGGTAAAGTGCTCTAATGTCGGGTGTGATTTGATAACCATCGCCCCAATGTGCCTGAATTAAGGTACTGCTTTTTTGTGTAGCGTCTTTATCTAAAATAGGGAACATGGTTTGTTCGCTAGTAAAAACCTGACTTTTGGGGGCGATAAAGTTTGCCATTTCTTTAGCCACATCAATACCTGTTGGTCCTAATATATCTTCATGATCAGGATAGGCATTGGTAATAGTTGAAAAGTTATCTTGCATCCACTGCCTGAGTATTTTGACGTAGCGAGGTGTTAAGCCCATGCACTCCCATAAAAAGACATCTGCTTTGACATTTTTAGCAAAATGTAAAACATCACTTTGCTCCCAAATACTGGCTTTATCAAATGGGCGGAATAAAGGCACTTCAAATTGTTCACCATTGGAGCGAGCATAAATAAGGGTTGCTTCGCAGCCCGTTGTTTTCGTTATTACTTTTAACGCAAGACTGCTGAACAGCGCGGCTTTTAAGCGTTCAGTGCCAGATTTACCTCGGGTGCCCCAACCACCAATACTGACTGGAATTGCTTGACGGTCGGTTTTTATACGTCGGCTTATGCGAATATGACGTCCCCAAAAATAAACCATAAAACCAACTACAAAAAAGATAAGCTGACCAATACTGTTTTGATAGATTGAGTAAAGATACTCTTTAAAATTCAGCCAAATATTTACCAGTAGTGGAGAAAAACTTAGCTTGTTATAAAGCTTACTAATATTTGGCTCTACATCAAACGTACAACCGAGTTGTTCACCATAGGCTTTAAATTCAAAACTAAAACCGTGCTTATTGAGTGCTGTCAGGTAATTGTTTTGCTCTATTTCGTTACCTTTACGTTGCGTATCTAAACTATCAATATTAATACTTAGCCAAATATAACTGCTAATTCGCTGAAATAATGACTTTGGCGGGGTAACTAATAAAATACCATCTGGCGTATAGGTTTTTGCTGTCTGTTTTAAATTGTCTTGGCTCAGTACCGAGAGTAAGAAGTCAGGTAACGGTAAATGTGGCCGCGCTGAGTATTCATCAGTATCAAATAACGGTTCGCCAGGAACATTGGTAGTGCTTATCTCCGCTACAGAGCAACTAGGAACATGCATAAAGGCAGATGGTTTTCGGGCTTTGCTATGATTAAAGCTTTGGCGTTTGTCTGTGCTTGGGTTGCGCCATTCATGTATAAAACGCCACAACCTAAACGCATAACGATAACCACTGCGGATCTGCCATGTTAATTTATTTTTACTAACATTGTAGCCTTCGCTTTGCTGAGCTTTACGACTGAGTAAGCGACCAAGTAACTCTTCATCTAATTCTTTATCGAGCTGAGATAGGGTTGCAGAGTTTGGTAATACTTGCTCTAACTCAGCCATTAAATTTTGATGCTCAAATGCAACTAATTGCTCTCTGGTACGGCTGATAAAACGGCGAATAGCCAGCACCGGCTCGCTCTGCAATCGTTCATTTAAACAATTGATATAAGTTGTGAAAACGCTATTTGGTTGGTTTGTCTCTAATTGTTGATTGAGCATCATACGAGCTGTGAGCTCTAACGTTAAACGTTTAATGGCAAAGCTTTCATTACCACTTAATAGTTGCCACCAGAGTTTGAATGTAAAGTTGTCAGTATCTATACGCGGGCTACTTAGTTGTTTAACTAACGTAAAGCGCACGGCATCAACGGTTTCTATTTTTAATCGTTCGGTTAATAAATTTTGTAAAAAACTGATAGAAAAATTACCAGCTTGCTCTATAACACTTTGCCTTACTCGTGGATAACTGTGTTCGGCTAACTGCATTAACAGGTTTTCACATAAGTGGCTCAATGTGTTCTGGCTGGTTAAAATTTTTGGTAACGCAGCTAAAATAAATAACCGTTCTTCAGCATTAAGTTGGCACTGATCAGTTTGTTGGATCAGCTGCTGCATAAATGCATGAATGTAGGTTGGCCGTTGATGGATCAAAATTTCTAATATATCCAAACGGGCTAAATGCGGTGTATTCACCTCTTCTAATGCTAATACTAAGGTTTCAATTAAATTTGCACTTAGCTCTGGATCGCCATCATGGTTATGCATCAGTTGTACTTGATTCGCCAAGGCACGGTATAGCGCATTTCTTACATGTTCATTATCGGTCTTGGTTAATAATTGTAAAAAGAAGCTCTCTAAGTCCAGAGTTTGCCACGCTTTTGCTATATCGTTTGAAGATTTTTTTAAATAGCGATTACTTAAGTCGCCAAGCTTTCCAATTAAAAATTTAAGAGTTTGTTCAATATCAGCGACTATATCTTGGTAACGGTTGATCACAGCACCTTCGTCAAACCAACGATTAAAGGCAAGTTTATCTTGGCGTAATTGTTCAGACGTGGCGCCTAGTTGCTGAGCGTAATCTAAAATATGGAATTCACGTTCGGCGCTGATTTCTGCATGACTGAGTCTTTCAATAAAAAGCAGATAACCGGCATCCAACTTTTGTAAACTTTGCTGTTTATGTTCTACGCGATGACGTAAAAAAGCAATTGCTTGGCGCAATAGCCAAATATCCTGATCTTCGCCATCGGGCATATTTTGCAGCAATTCCCACTGCGCTAGTTCATCAACAAGTTGACGGTATTTTTGGCGATAAAGGTCCAGCCAAAAATTAGCAATATCAGCAAACAATAGATGTTCTAAGCGATCTTTTAATTCGCTAGAGGGAGTAACTTTCTTGGTGTTTGCCATATTAATTCTGCTCTAAAAAGTGATTGAGTTGCAGTGACTCAAAAATAATTTCGTCGTGAGAGAAAACACCAAAACCGGTGTCAGCTATATTGCCAGTCGAAAACTCGAGACTGATGTTATGGTCATTTCTAAACCAATCTTGGTCCCAACGTACTTTGATCCACCCTTGTGAAAAGTTACCTAATGGCAGCTGTTTTCGCCAACCTACACTGGTGATGTATTGCCATGTGCTATTAGGGCGATGTTTATCAGCAAACTTATAGTAACTGGTTAATCCGGCTTGGAAGATTTGCCCTTGATAATATTGATGCCAAGATGCGCCAAAACGCAAAATATCTAGGCTTGTCCAATCGGCATTGGACGTGCTGCCGGCGAGAAAATTAAAGTAACTATCAACCCACGGTTGATAGCGATATTGATATTCGCCTCGCCAACCATGCGGGTGATCTTCGCGATAAAAATTATAAATGTCTGAATTGAGTTTAGGATCAAATAAAAAGTCTTCAATATTAGCACTGCTGTAGCTGTAGAATGGACTTATTTGCCATTGATGACGATGACTTTCATCAATGCGCCAGATCTGACCAATCTGCACATAGGTATTAAATGCATATTGGCTGTCAGTGTCTGCTTGACTTGGTTGCCATGTGGTTTGCAAGGCGCTGTCGACGTACCAAGGACTGTCATGATCTTGCCAAGAATGATAGCCATCAATCGAAAATAGTTCGCTATCTTGTTCGCTCAAAGAGTAAGTAAGATCAAGACGATACCAATTCTCATCGTCACTTAATCGAAACCTAGCGCCAACATCCATACTATGACGAATAGGGACGTTTTCGCTAGATTCAAAAATACCTCGGCGGTCATAATTAATAAATGCTTGCCAGCTTAAGTCGTCTGGATGAAACTGTGCGACCTCAGTTTGCAGGGCACGCTGAGCAACGGGCAGTTGGTAAATTACGGTGTTTGCGAAGCTGTTTTGCTCGGCTTCAAAATTAGATATTTTATGATTGCTTTCACTCAATTGCCAAGTATATAAGCGAACGTGCTTGATGCTGTCGGTGCTGACTTCTATTTTACCTGCTGGGTGGAAAAAGCTGCGTTCAAGGCGTTGTTCAAATTCACCAACAATACTGCTTGGGAGCATTTGCTCGAGCTTAACTAAGCGATCGGCTGGTAATTGTGCGATTAAATGCCGCTCTGGCAGAACAGTGTAAAATAACAAGTTATTGCTAAGCGGTAAGTCATACCAGCGACCATTACGGTACTCTTGTGCGCTGATTGTCATCATTTGTGATAAATAAGGATTAAGCCATTGCAACGAGAGCACATTATCGGTTAGCTCAGTTTTATTAAAACCAAATGCAGTTGGTTTATCAGGTTGTATTGACCAAACTTTTTCCGATGTGGCTAATTTTATTGCAACGTTCGCGACATTCCCTTGGGATAAGTCAGCCGCTGCAGATAACTCTGCGACCGAAAAATGAAAGTTTAAACGAATTTGTTCTGAGCGGGTTTGGCTCAAGTCAATATGTAAATCATGATGTGGGCGTAAGACTAATCCTTGCGTAAAACCGCCTTGGCTACTGGTACGCAGTAATTGGTCGCTATAGCTACTCTCATCTTGAGAATCCACAGCAATGAGTTGCGTGCCAGCAAAGTCAGTATAGTCTTGTAGAGGAACCCACTGGCCATAACTTTGTATACGTGAAAATAACTGCGCGAGTTGTGGAGGTAAGCTCAGGGCATTTACTTTCGCTAAAACTTGCGTGTACTCATTGGTGGTTAGCGTTTTATCCGCTAACTTAAATAAGGTATTATTCAATAACGTCTGCATGTTGATATCGGTGTCATATAGCAACGCCATAAATGGTGTTTGCCAAAAATAGCGGGTTGCCATATTTTGATAATTATACGTCGTCGTCAATGGCTGCGAGAGTATTTTATAGGAAATAAATGTTTGTTGATCACTATATAAGCGAACTGACTCACCAGCTTGTAATGTGATCAACGCGTCACTGGAGATCGACAGCGGTTGAGCATCATTGCGTAATAGGGTTTGCGAGTTAATATCAGAAAAAATTGGCAGTACAGTGTGTTGCGCTGATTTTGATGATTGCGATGTCTGTTGTGCAAACAACCAGCTCATTTTATATTGACCATTTTGAACACTGGTACTGCGCGCTCTTAGGGCAATTGTGAGTGGTTGGCTTTGCGCTTTGAATGTTACCGCTTGGCTTTTATTAACCACCAGTGCTTGTATTAACCCCGTTGGGCTGGCAAGCGTTTGCGTGCCTGGGTAATCAAGTTCGTAGCTGGGCTGTTGAATATCTGCTTCGCTGTAATCGCGCCAATTTAATTTTGCAAAGCTTGTTTGCAATGCCGCTTGATTAGGTAAGTCATGACTTAACCACAATGCCAGTAAGTTTTTTTGTTGTTTGATTGCAAGCGCAATCAAAATGTTCCTACATGGCGCTAATAAATCTAAAGCATTGGCACATAAACCTTGCAGTTTATAGTCTTGCTCCAATGCTTGATATTGTTGTATCAACTGATTGCCAGCATAGGATTTGATAGCCACTTCTTGGCTGCTTTTGTAGAGCCCTTCAAGGTAGCTTTTGGCTAAAGCGTCGCGCCCTTGCGCCATCAAAATAGTGAGACGCAATTGCCACGCTTTAATTGCAATATCTGTATTGGGCACGTTGACTAATTTTTTAATTAATTGCAGTGCCTGAAGTGGATGCTCTGCCATTAAATACTGAGCTTCACCGAGTTGATGTTGCCAATGCATAGTATCAGTGGAAGTTATTGCCGCAGTTTTTGTTTTCAGTGGTTTATAAGGGAGCAGTGCGGCAGTAAACTCATCACCGATTTGGCTAATTTGCTGGGCCAATAAGTTATGAATAAGATTACTTTTTTCTTTTAGCGTACCTGCTTGTGCATAGAGCAATTCATTATTTGGTAAATCTAGTAATTGATCACTTTGCATTACGTATTCAATTGGTTGGCGCTGTTGCTGAAGATTCTGAATGCTTAATTGAGTTGTTGTTAAAGGCACGTTTAACTCAAAAGCGGCAAAATTTTCGCTTTTTAGCAAGGTTAAATGCCATTTTAAGTTACCACTGCGAACTAACAATTGGCTATCGACACTGCTGCGCGCATGCAGTGTTATCGTCGTTCTCACGCGCTGTTTATTGTTTAGAGAAAATTGATGCTGTTGCTGGCCTAATTGATGTATTTGCGCATAGTGCTCTGATAGTACAGGGTAGCCAGTATCATCAACCATCCGCAGTCCGCTAAAGCTATCAAACTGCTTAAATTGACTATTAAAGTACGCTTTATCCTGCGACTTCGGAACAAGAAAATCGCGAGATGAAATTGTGCTAAGTAAATCTTGATAACGACGTTGCGAAAGTAATTCACCACTTTGATAAGGTGAATTGTTTAGCTGTGATAAGTCGTGTTGCGAGTAGATAGCACGCAGCGTGTTGTCTAAATTATTAACCCAATATGGTTGAAATAAACGTTCTTGTTGCTTATCCATTGCTCGATCATCAAAAATTGCTCTGTGATTTTGCTCAAGTTTAATATAAGCGTCTGTTTCACTACGTATAGTTAGGTATTCACCTTTATCTATTGCTAAGTAATCGGTATTGGCCAAACCAATGTGTTGGTCACTATACTCGCTGGCGCGACTGGCAATAACACCGAGCACACTGATCGGTTGCTCATTTACATAGGTATAGACTTTGCCGTTAATATCTTTATTTAGTAAATCTTTGCGCACAGTTAGTTTTAATTTTTTAGCGTGTTGAAAGTACAGTTTTACTTTTTCGCCCGCTTTAAAGTGATAATAATGCTCAATATTTTGACCATATTGTAAACGAGTTACCGCTCGTGGTAGCTTTACGGCGCGACGGAAGCTATCACGGTGACGGTTTGTTTCACCGACCATTGCCGTTAAGGTTACACCTTCATCAAGGTGATTGGTGATTTTTAAAATGCGGTTATATGATGCAATCGGTAACTGACACTTGGCTTGTTCACAGATAAAATCGCGACTCACATTGAGTCTCTGCTGGGCAAGGTGACTGGTCCCCGAGCTGTAAATAAACGAATTAAATGTTGTACTATCCAGCTCCAGCCATTGACCTTTTGCCAGCCAAAGATAACGACTTTGTTTAGCTTCAAAATACATCGCTTGCTGAGATTTATCTAAATGCACGTTAGGTGTCACATTTAGCCACATAGGCGAACTCAAAATATTGTCATTACTGGCTAAGCCGTGTGGGCTCAAAGTAAGCAATAGGCTGAAAATAATAGCAGTTATAGCGTAATGCATATTTTAAATTGACTCATCAAAGTAGGCTGTTGAACAAGTTGCGCGCGTAATATATCACTTAATTCAATATGGAAAAATTCGCCATTGCTTGGCAGAATTTTATTTAAAATATTTTTTGTGCCGCCAAGCTCTGTAACTTCTAACGGATATACATAACTGGCAAGTTGTAATTTGTCAGTTAAACACTGGCTTATTTGCTGTAATTTAGCTGTAGCTGGCTTGGCACCATGACTGATTATTACATCACTATTGCGTGCTTTTTTAGTGTGTCGTTTTTTTGGATCAAAGCCGTGTATCTGATAAATAACGAACTGATCGACTGTGTTGGCGTAGCTTTGAATAAACGCATTGGTAACACTGTAGTGGTATTTACCTAGATCACTTTTTTGTCCATCAGCTGCAAGTGTATTGCGATGTATGGTATTGGCTAAGAAAACCTGGCATTCAGTAAATAGAGCCATCGCAATAGGGTAGCTGTGTTTGTCAAAATAGCGGTGCGGAGCATAGGCAATACACTGACTGCCACTCGACTGGTATTTTATTTCTCCTGCTATAACGTGTTCATCTTTCGTTACTAAAGTTAACGCTGATGTTAGTTCGTTGCCTTGCGCCAAGTTTGTTTGCGTGCTCAGCCATTGCGCTAGTTGGGCTTTTGTAACCGCATAGGCACCATTTTGTGATGACGAACTAGCGTAACTTGCGCTAGTTAATAACAGTAATATTATCGCAAGTAACCGTTTAGCTTGCATCATCATTCCACCACCTTATTTTTACTTCTTCGTTAGCGTACTCTTCTAATACTGCGATCCAGACGGTTTTATTGCTTGTAATGGTTAAACTGTTGAGCGCACGAACATCAGCATTGAGCTGTTGAGTAATTGCCGGGTAAGCAAATAGTTGACTGTCTTTTGGATGGATCAAAAAGGCATCACTTAAGCGGCTCGGCTGAAGTCCATAGCGCTTGTTTGCAATACTATAATCATGGGTTAAGCCACTTTGGTATTTAGCACGTTGAGCAATATCGAGGATAATGCTCTGCTCAGCATAATGGCTGTACGCTTTTAATACCACACTGTACGGGCGTTGCGTTGGATATGCTAATTTTAGTGGCGTATTTGCTGTAAGTTTATACAACCGTTGTTTGAGCCACGGGCGTTGCCCTTGCCAGTTTTGATAAATGTGTTGGGCATTTTTTTCAATACTTGCCAGTTGTTCAAAGTCAGTGTCTACTAAATTTACTTCTCTGGCTGTTTTGTTGTTTAGTTGATAAACCACACTGCCTGGATCTGTACTTGGCGCATTAGTCGCCGCTTGCAGCAGATGCTTATTTTGCAATGGTGCAAAGTTATAAGGGCTCGGCTCAGTAACTGGGGTAAAATATTTTGTTGGGCTATTGACCAATGCGACATTAGAGATCGGTAATTGTTTAAACAGCTCTCTTGATTGATAGAAACTGTCTTTAATTAGGATCTCTGGTGGCTCTTGGAAAACTCGGATATTGACGTAACTATCTTGTTCAGTAAAGTCGTAATGGTTATCAGCTTGTTGCTCATACCAAGCGGCAATATCATGAAAGTTTGGATCTTCAATACATTGCGTATGGCATACCGTACGTTGATAGTTAAACTGGCTATTACGTGATTTGACACGTACAAGAGTCGGTTGCTCAGTTGTAATTACCAATGCCGCTGCACGTTCGTTAAGACGTAAATAAAAGCTATTTGCTTTAGGGATTTTTTCTCGTTGTGTGGAATCTAGAATAACTCGATCAAATTCAGATAATTCATCGTCATAAGAAATAGTAAAGGTATCAATTGGCTGATTATTTTGATCATAAACAATCACAGTAGCATGACCTCGACTAGATGATCTGAGATCGATGTTAATATCGCTACTTCCTTCAAGTGTGAAGCGAGCATTTAATAAGTTACTTATTTGATAGTAACCATCTTGTGCGGTCGTTAACGGTTGTAGTGAGCTAAAAGACCAATTACTTAACAGTGGCTCGGTGCTGCATATAGTTACTAAACCAATATCTAATGGCTCGGTAATAAAGCTCAGTGGCTGCGCTGTATTTGCGCGATAAAGCACAGTATGTGGTGCAATAAACTGACTTAAATCATACCAAGTTAAATTGATTTCAGCTGATTTGTCCAGACTGAAAATAAGCGAATCTGGCTGTTTTAGTTCAATGCTCGCACACAGTGTCGCATCGGTGTAATAGTCATTTAAATTAAGTTGTTGCTGCGCAAAGTCATAAGTAACAACATTGTAGGGCAGCGTTTCATATAAAATGTCGGCTTTAAAGTCGATCCCAGGAATACCTTGTGGAGCAAGTTTTAGCCATGAATAGGTAACTGCATTGTTTATTTCTGTGGTTGATAACGCATTAACCCCAATACTGTGATATGCGCTGCTTCGCTCTCTTCGCTCTAATGGTAACTTGAGCCACGCGCTGTATTTATCATCATTATCGTTATGTGTTTTAGCATGGACTCGCACTACAACTCCCATAACTTGGCTATCTTCGCTAATTAACTTTAATGATACGCTGGTAACGTTCTTTAATTGTTCTGGGCTGATATAAAAAGATTGCCCAGATGAGACCTGTAAAGCTTGCCGATTTTCAATAATTTGCTTTATTTGTTGCTCATTGTCGGGAGGTGTTAGTTTTGACGCATGGTGATAGACATGACTACTAATTACTTGTTTTTTTTCATTTAAGAATGCGTATTCAATGGCATAGTTTATCGGTTTATCTAAATCCTGTGGTTCAGAAAATATCGCATTTGATAATACTCGGATCGAGTGTGTTCTAGTGCTAGAAAACGAAAAAATCAATGGTTTTTCAGTGCTTAGCCATTGAACGTTAGAGCGTGTCTCTTCATCCGAACGGCTAGTTATAGGTTCAGCTGACTGTATCCACAGATAAAAACTAAACAGCGCAAAACTAAGCCCAGTAAGTATTAGGAGCAATATGAGTATTTTTAAGAGTCGTTTAATAAATTGCATACGATCCCTCAATCATTATAGTGTTAAAACGGTTTTGGTCAGTGAGACGGTTTGTTATCGGATTAAAAATTGCCAACAGCTTACCTTTTTGTCTGATCGCGAGGGCATACTCTTGGCGGCCTTCAAATTCAATTGTTTGTAATTCACAGTTAGCGAATGGTTTACATAGTTGTGCCAGTGCCGTCAAGCGTTGCGTGCTGGCATAACGCTCAATCGTTTTTAAAAAATGACTTTGCTGCTGTGAACTTACAGCTTGCCAATTGGCAGGCGATAATGTGGTTATATTCATTACTTTAATTGTTGGTTGCGCTGAAATCGCGAGCAAGCGTTGTAAAAGACTTTGCTGGTTAACAGAAAATTGCTGTTTAAAATCAGATGCAAGCCACAGGGTTGCTAGTTCGCTGTGGGGAGCAAATATTTGATAGCCAGATTGCGGCGACGTACCAAGCTCTAAACCTCTTGTCGCGGTTTGGCCTTGCACAACTTGGTAATCAACAGCCAAATCTTGCAAACTGTGATTAAGTGTTTGTAAAAGATGCTGGTGGGCGTTATTTGATTGCGTATATTCAAAAGCTAGGGCGGTGGGTCTGATCCATAATGGTGCACTGTGACTACGAATTTGTAAGTTTAAAATGGCATTATTTTGTGCAAACCGTAAATAGCTTTGATGAACCACATTAAATAATGAATCAACGTTATTGGGTAATAATACATTCGCTTGTGGATGCGCATAAGGATGGGCACCGGCGATCAGTAAATGCTCTGCCCGGCTATTTACAAATAGTTCAGTGGCAAACTTTAAGGTATTACTTTCAAATAATGGTCGCGGTACTTCAATATTAAGTTGGGTACTTGATGTCAGATTGATGACATAGAAACCTTGACCATAGGCTATTGCAGCCCCATCAACGAAAGGGGCGATAAGTAAAAAGCGACCTTGCGCGTTATTGAGTAATGTTAGCTGATAGCCCATTAGTCTGGCTGTGGCATTAATTTGATTTAGTTGATTGATTATATTCTCATCTACATCTTGATCCGTCAGCTTAGTTTTTAAACGGTATAGAGGGTGTAATATTTCAAATTCCCACAAGGCGGCTTGATTTGCCGTTAATGGTTTATAAGCGCCACTGCCTTTAGCGGTAATGTTGTCAGCAAATAGCTCAATCACTTCATTCAGGCTCTGCGTTGCATAGCTAATTGCGTTGTCCTCGTTATTACTTTCATCACGAGATATGTTAGCTAATAACGTAGTGTAGTTATCACTATTTAAAAACACTTCAAACAGCTGGCCATTAAAATTTGCTGCAGGTAAAGAGCTATTGGTTGCTTGACCAAAAAAAGTCTCTTGATGTCCTAATAGCTGTTGGATCAAACGTTGGCTGAGTGAGCTTGGTAACTGATTGTAAATCCAATACTGACTTGTTGCGCCGACAGGGGTTTTGATTAACAAACGATTTGTGCGATTGTTAACTTCCCGTACTTGAAATAGTTGCTCAAGCCCCAGCGCTTCAATAAATGCTAAATAATAAGGACTTTGTTTATTATTATGAGTTAATTCCGTCGTTGGTGTAGCACTGGTACCAAATACTAAGGCACGACTGTCAAAGTGTGAAAATATAAGCCCCGCAGAGTCGCTCGCTAAACTTTCTGAAGTGGGAAATGGTACCGTGACTATGAAATCTGCGCTTGGTTTTCGAGAAATAACAAATAACCCGCGTTGCGAGGTTTTTCTAGCATCGCGAATGTAAATATAACTATCATCAAATTGCAATTGAAAATCAAGTTTAGCTAAGCGCTGTTTATTCAGCAGTAAGTTTTCTATTGAATTAGGGGCTTTATTAATTTCATAAATCGCTTGTTTAAAGTTATTTTTGTCCTGACTAGCTTGATAACTGCTGATGTCTAGTTGTCCTTTATTGCTCGTATAAAGGTAGCTTTTATATTCACTGATCTGTTGACCAAGAGCGCTGACTTTGTTTGTGCTTTGCAATTCTTTAATGTCAGTTGTAACAAATAAAGAAGGGATAAACATGATAATAAAGCCGATCACAATGGCTAACGCACCGCCTAGGATTGAAGTTTGAAAGGTGGCTCGGATCACTAAGCCTAGTGCGCTTTTTTGATATATTTTTAATGCTAAAAGCGTAGACAGCATATAACCAAAAGCAAAGGTATCGGTAACTTTTATTTCAGGGTAGTAGTGCACCACAAAATAATTTAAAAATAACTTATAGATAAAACCGATATTGAAGAAAAATAGCAATAATCTTGCACCTTCAATATTGGCATTACGTAACCGCGTAAAGTTTAATAGCGAAGCACCAATGATCAGTATAATGGCTGTTTCTGCAAAGGATGTGAGCAATTTAGTTGGCTGCATAAGCTGCAGCGCCAATAATGCGGGTAGCATAATGCCATTAAATTCCCAGCCATATTTAATATTGGCACGCGACGCAATAAACGCAGTGATCACCAAAATAATATAGGCTTTTGGTGCCGCTATAATTGATGCGGCAACCGCTTCATACATAATTGCTAAATTGGCGATGCTAAAGTTAGTCATTGGCATGAGTGCAAAACGAACTAATAAGAAAGTAATTAGTAGCTGAACAATGGTAACTTTCATGCCGTACTTAAAGCCACCATTCCACATCACGTTGGCAGTGAGGGCGATAATAACTAACCCCAGGGAATAAAGCTGTGATGAATAATCAAAGGTTATATCCCAACCGCTGAGCACGTTAGCAATCAATGGCCAAAACAAAGTATCCATGACTACACGCACTAAAATACTGATCAAGATAATGGCAAAAAAGCGGTCACGACCAAACATCTCGGCGTAGCCAAATTTTTGCATTACGTACTTAGCGCTAAAGAGCATTAGGCCATACACTACTACCGCTTCAATTAAGATAACGGCGGCTGAGGTTGGGCTAACAATAAGTAGTGGCACTAAATAACCAGGCACAACAAGCCCAGTAAGCGGAAAACCAAATCGTAAATTTAACAAACAAACAACAGTAATGCCTATCCATACAGTGGTGATCACCGATTGACCTAAGCCACCACCTGCTGGAAACAATTGTAAAATAAAATCACCCACTAGTTGATGGCTCCATCAAGTTTTGAGCGTAAAATTGCTGTTGTTTGCATAATGAATCACACAGTTGTTTGCTGTTGGGCATTTGCTCAATAAAAAACGCAATATCAATAAACTCAAATAAAATACCTGAAACCTGAAATGGCTCGCCAGATGCATTTTGTAGATGACTTGCATCCATTGCTCGAACATTGAGTATATAGGTATTTTCATCAAGCTTAGCTTGAAGATAAATATCGCCTTTTTGTAAGGTGATAAAGCGTAATTTACCTTTCGCGGTTTCAGTATCTAAATCAGTAACTAAGCAGAGCAAATCCAATGCTGTCATATCAAAAATAGAGAATTGATGCTGCGCAGCTAGTTTTTCTAACGATTTGTTTATTTGCACCACTTGACCAAATAAATTAAATAATACAGTCGCAGAGCGAACATTATTAAACACATGCTCTAAGGTCGTTAGCTTTTGTTCCATTTCCGCTATCGACGTTTTCACTTGCTGGCTGAGCGGTTCTTGTAATTTCAAAGTGAGTAGTTGAGATAGGGCGCTATCATTAGCATTATTTTGTGATTCAATAATTCGATAATGGAACAGTAATTCACCCACTTGTCCGGCAAAGGCATTTACATTGCGCTCAAATGCTTGTTTGTTAAATTGTGCATCAGGCATTACTGTCATTGCCCAAAAACCACGCACATCACCGGCATAGATCAATGGCACGATATATTGCAGCTCACCGTCACTTAGCTCATTAAAAAATGGGCGCAAAATTGGCACAACACCAAATTCTTTTAAAGCATCTGAATATGGCGCGCGCTTATAATCGCGGCGCATTTCTTTAATATCACTAAGGTGGCAATTGACGGCTCTTATTTCGGTTAGTCGGTGATCGCCTTCTTTACGCGCTAAAAATATCGATTTATTCAAAGCAAGTTGTTGAGTTACCAGGCGAATAATCGCATCCCAAGGCGAGCTTTGAGAAATAAATGACTTTGGTAAATAGCGCCCAGCCATTTTCTGTTGAATATTCCCAATTAGGCTAGTGAGCTCCCTGTCTTCGTTGAGTTTTCTAACCAATATTACCCACACTAGTGTAATAAAGGTAAAAATGGTCATCTGGCCAACGGGTAAAAATAAATGCTGAAACACTAAAATAAAATACCCTAAGCCAAACCAACATATACTTGTTAGCACTGCAATTACGATACTGTAACTAATTGATAATTTTTGAAAAGCGAACAGCAGTAGTAAAGAAATACTAAGCAGCAGTAGGGTGCTTTGCCATAGTGTCAGTAGCGATATGCTGCTTTGCTTATCAAGTGTATCGGCAATATAAGCAGTAAGTAATAAATAGTTTGATGTCTGGGTTAATTTAGGCGCATTAAGTTTTACCCCTAAACCAGCATTATGTTGACCGAGAATAATGATTTTGTTTTGTAACTGGCTGGCCATAATGTCCATTGTCATCAGCCGTTCAGCTGAAAACTTTGGCAGTGCAGAAGGGGCTAAAGCGAAGTTAAGCAATACACTTTTGCTACTATCAAGGTCGTTAAACAGTGCCGGCCAAATTGCCAGACATGAGCTGTCAGCCATAGCGGCTAATTCAACATTGTAGCCAGACCAATCGTTTATATGTGGTAGGCAGTAGTCATTTTTAGGGTGTGGGTAAAAAACAGTGTTTTGTGCCATGTCCGTCAAGGTTTTATTTACTGTTAGTTGTTCATTAGCAAAAACCAATACTGCTTTTGGTTGATAGCTTAATAGTTGTTGTACTAGTTCATTATGTTCGCGACTTAAATGCTCACTTTCAATGATCACAACATTGCTTTGCTGGCTTTGTGTAAGATTTGCTAAACGGCTATAGAAAAAGGCATTTGATGAATTAAACAGTGATAATGAATTTGAGATCACCACAATGATAAACAGGCAAATAGTAAGCCAAAAAGAACGCTGGCGTTTAAGTAAAAAAAACTGTTGTTTAAAAGCCACGATTAGCTCCAAAATAGAATAGAGATTAATTAAAGGTGCTATACGTTAGTTTAAACGTAACAGAAGACGTTGCATTTAAACGTAAAAAGTCAAATCCATGGATTTTATCCGTGCGCCACATCGTATCAGTGAAGTTTACTTTTTGTTGCCATGAAATCATTGCCATATCATCCAACGCCAAGCTTGCTTCGCCACTATTTGGCGCAAAGTGACGCAAGGTAACTTTAATACCGCGCGGTGGTAACTTTTCTGGGCCAAGTGTTAAGTCGTCAGAAGGCAGTGAAAAGTCATAGTTTAAGGCTTGCCAGTCATGGTTACCAGCCGGTTCAATATCGACCAATTGAGTAGAAAATTCAAGGCCATCCTCAGCGGTGGTATAAACTATTTTTGCGTCTAGTTTTCCGGCGTTTTCAGCTTTACTGTAACCAAACAAACTAAACTCCTTGAAGACGTCAATTGAGCCATCATCATTAGGTAATTCCATTGCACGAATGGTTTGTCTAAATGGGAGCAGCGATGGCGTGTTATCAAACTGGGTGCGAGCAGAGCATAAGCCTTGCGCACCTGAACGAGCACCACTTAAGCAAGGCGTTACGCTGTCGCCGGTGTGATCCCAACGAGCAACTTCTAGTTGTTCATCATCGTTATCCCAATCTTCAAAGTCACCGAAAATCATTAAATCGCGCCCTAAAGTGACATCACTTGGCGATCCGTCAATGATTTCAAGTTTAGATAAAAATGCTTTTGTTGATGGAGCAAAGTTGCGTAAATCTAGAATGCTTTGATTTGGGGTAACTGTAACTGTTTCCGTGTGCTGAGAAACAGTCGCTTGATCTGCGGTGAAAAATACATCGGCATAACCATCTCGTGGGATCAAGGTAATGTTATTATCAGAAAACTCAGCCAGACGTCGTAATAAATAATCACTCAAAAAACCATTGGTAAATTTAGGCTGATACCCTTCAACATAAACAGGGTAAGCAAAAGCGCGCTTCGTCATAGGAGATGCATCTTTGTCTACATTTACTAACACCGCAACGCCAAGCAGCGTTTCTAAGCGGTCTTGGTCAAACACAAAATTGCCTAAGCCTAAAATGGCAGGTACGCCATTAAAAACTGCAAAGCCTTGGGCAATATGCGGATGATGAGCAACTAATAAATTGGTTTGTTGTTTGGATAAAGAATTAAACCTGCCTTTAATGTAACCGCTGGGTTGATAAGTGTATTCATCACCACCATGCATTTGGGCAATTACATAATCACTATTTTGCACTGCATCATTAAGATAGTTGGAGACTAATTCTGTTTCTGTTAAATCTGCGGCACCGCCTTTTGTGGCATCGGTAACATAGGTAATTGCATGTTCTTTACCTGTAATGGAGGTCGCTGAAAAAAGTCCTAACGTGAGTGTTCCCACATCCATGAACTTTGCTTGGTAAGCACTGGCTATGTTTTTCCCTGCGCCACTGTGAGCAAGGCCAGCGCTATCTACTTCAAGCAAAGTATCATTGAGGCCATCTTCTAAAAAGTCATACACATGATTATTTCCTAGTGCGACGTAATCAATACCAATGGCTTTGATCCCATCTAGCGTCTCAGGTAATGAAAAAAAGCTAAACTCTTTTGTTGGATGTGCTGCTTCAGGACTACTTGTTATCGGTGTCTCTAAGTTTACTGATGAAAAATCAGCAGCTTGAAAAAATGGTGCGACAAAATGTGTTAATGCTTGAGCATTTTCACTGGCTGTTGCTGGACGAATAAGTGCCCCTGCGACATCAGGGATCGCAGCCGTCATAGTTGCCAAAGAGGGATCTAAAAAGCGTCGTGCAAACATAGTATCGCCAGCAAATAGCAGGCTAACCGAGTTACTACTCTTAGCTGTTAGGGTCAGCTGTTGCTGAGTGTTATCAGCAGTAATTTTGACTGTAGCGACAGCAGGGAAGTAACTTTCATCAGCGATCATTAACCGATGGTTACCTGTTGTAATACCTGAGTAATTAATTTGCCCACTGGCATTTGTTTGATACTGCTGTCCTGCAAACTCAACCATGATGCCAGCCACACTATTAGCTTGCTGATCGGTTATTGTGATTACACCATTAAACGTTTTTTTTAAATAATCATCGCGCAGTTGTGCATCGCTCTTTTGGGCTTGTGTTTCGCCTGTATCATAGGGGTCTTCAACCTTACAGCCAGCGATAATTAGGGCTAAGCAGAGAATAGAAAAGAGTTTATATTTTTTAATTTTCAAACAAGCCTCGTTATCACTGTAGTTACATTTTTTAATACGTTTTCATTATACGGATTTTTTGTGGAAATGATATTAGCCAAGTATTTGAATTTTTCTAATATCATTCATACTAAATTATAGTCAGTTGCCATAAAAAGTCTTTGCAATAATGGTTAGTATCATTTGTCCAAAAATCTTTACAATAGACTACCCAGCGATGGGTAGTTAGCGTATTATTTGCGACATAGTAGGTTTTCTCTTTTTGAGGGTGAAATGCGTTTAGATATCCATTGTGCAGACCGCATCGGTATTGCTCAAGAAATACTCAATATTTTAGTCAACTATCGCGTTGATTTAAAAGGTATTGAAGTTGATTCAATTAACTGTCGTATGTATGTGAGTTTTCCACCGATTGAATTTGAGCAGTTTCAAAAAATCATGCCCTCAATTCGATTAATTGATGGTGTACAGGATGTACGTACCACCGCTTTTTTACCTTCTGAGCGTGAGCATAATGAGCTCAACACATTGTTGCGTGCGCTACCAGATGGTGTGATCTCAATTGATGCCAAAGGTTGGGTAAGGCTTTGCAACGATGCTGCATGTAAAGACTTACAGTTAACTGAAAAAGAAGTTATTGGTTCAAATATTAATAATCTATTGAAAGGCTTTAACTTTACCCGTTGGTTAGAAGGCAAAGAAGTACTGGGACAAACAACCCGGGTTGAGGTGGCTGGTGAAGATTTTATCGCGGATATCTTGCCAATCGCAGTACCACAAGGCAATGAAGGTGATGTATTGGCCGGTGCGGTGATCAACATTAAATCACAAAGCCGTTTAGGTCAGCAGGTAAGTGCGTTTCGTCGTTATGGTCAAGAAAGCTTTGCAACTATTCACAACTTTAGCACTGCGATGCGTCGTGTGGTTCGTGAAGCGCGTAAAATGGCGCAACTTGAAGCTCCGATACTTATCACTGGTGAAACCGGTACCGGCAAAGAGTTACTGGCACGCGCTTGTCACTATGCATCTAATCGTTCTGTGAAACCTTTTATCGCTTTATCGTGCGCTTCACTGCCTGATGATGTTGCTGAGTCTGAATTATTTGGTTATGCCGGTTATGAAGAAAATGCAGCGCCAAAACGCGGCGTGTTAGAGCAAGCGGATGGTGGCACGGTATTTTTAGATGAAGTGGGTGAAATGTCTACCCAACTTCAAACTAAGTTACTGCGCTTTTTACAAGATGGCACATTTCGCAAAGTTGGCGATGAGAACGAAGTAAAAGTAAATGTACGCATTATCGCCGCCACGCAAAAAGATTTACCCGCGATGGTACAAGAGGGTACGTTTAGAGAAGATTTATACTATCGGATCAATGTACTGACTTTAGAAATTGCTCCACTACGTGATCGTAAAGCTGATGTAGGGCCACTTGCAGAACATTTTATTCAAAAATATGCGCAGCAAAATGGTCATGCAATTCCGGAACTATCTGCAGAGTGTTTGTCGTTTTTACAAGATTATCCTTGGCCGGGCAATGTCCGCCAATTAGAAAATGCGATATACCGTGCGGTCTCGTTATTAGATGATAACGAGCTGCGTGTTGAGCATTTACAATTACCTGCATTTACCCATGATTTAGGGTACTTGGAGTCTGATTTTGAGGGCTCGCTCGATCAAGCTGTAAAGCGTTTTGAGGCTACATTATTACGTAAGTTGTACCCTGCTTACCCAAGTTCGAGACAATTGGCTAAGCGTTTAGGGTTAAGTCATACCGCAGTTGCAAATAAGCTACGTGATTACGGCATTAATCGTAAAACGGTAAAAGTGTAAACTGACTCAAATCAACAGTATTGGGTACTATTGCTTAGTACCCATATCTTTGGTTACACCGTCAATAGCGACAGTATCGATACCCTCAGCGGTGAACTTAATTAAGATACTGATGTTATTACGGGCAAAAAAGTAATCTTTGTTATCTAAACTGATAACATAATCCCCTTTTACCGCGCCTTTATATTGACGTTTTTCAAGTTTGATTGTGTGTTCGCCAATTTCCCAGCTGAATCCTTCAATAAAGCCATTATTAAATTCTTGCACCCACACTTGTTGGTCGTCTTTTGCTAAAGTAATAGCAATGGAATAGGATTCAGGTAATTGCATATCATAGCTTTTTTTACCTATAGTAAACTTGCTATTTTGTTGCTGCCAAGCAAACCCAAATTGAAACGGCTTTTCAACCCCAGTTGGATAACGTACGTCTCCTTCGCCTGGATAGTTAAAGTCGGCCATCGCGCTGGTACTCATCAATGCAAATACCATACTCAAATAAGAAACTGATTTTTTCATCATTTTTCTACTATTATTTATAATCAGAGAATTCAGAGTAGAGCAGAATATTCTCCAATGCAATACGCTATGCTGCACTCACAAAACTGTTAACTGGTAAGACCTTTATTGTGAACTTATATTTTCGTCTTTTATTATTATTTTTTAAAATCAAACGTAACCGTGATTATCAATCATTGTTAGACACTGTGGATATAGATTACAAAGCGCTGCCAAGTGATTGTGATATTAATTTACATCTTACTAACTCTCGTTATTTAGCAATGATGGATTTAGCTCGCACTTGGATGACTGAGCGAGTTGGCTTGCTTGAAACGATTATGAAAAAACGTTGGTTTCCTATCGTTAACGCCACGGCCATCACTTATATTCGTGATATTAAGCCAATGCAACGATATACCATTAGCACGCGCTTAGTTGGTTGGGATCATAAGTATTTTTATATTGAGCAAAAATTTCATTCCGAGCGTGGCTTGCATGCGATCGCCTATGTAAGAGGTGTGTTTAAGCGCAAGCGAGGTGTCGTCAGCGTAGAAGAAATGCTAGAGGCGGTAAACTTTGATGGTATTGTGCCTATATTACCTACGGAAATTATGCACTGGAAAGAAATGTTAGAGCAGAAAAAAATAACAAATCTTCCCAGTTGAATTTACATACACTGATAAAAGGTCGTTAGGCCTTTTTAGAGTATGTTTAAAAAGCGTATTTAACCCCTAACATGGCAACTACAGGATCAATTTTTACTGTTGAAGTAAGAGCTTGTTTACCATCGGCATAAACAGTTGCATCGGTTTCAATATCCATGATTGATACCATCGCATGTACGCCCCAGTTTTGATCTAGCATATAGTTAAAGCCTGCTTGAGCTACAAAACCAAATGAGTTATCAAGCTTTACTTCAACGTCGTTGGTGCCCAGTACTGTTTTTAGCGCTGTAGAAGGTTGCTCATCAAAAAACACTGTGTAGTTAATACCTACACCAACGAATGGGCGAAATGCTGAAGTACTTTCTAAAAAGTGGTACTGAGCGATTAGTGACGGCGGTAATTGCTTAATATCAGCTATTTTATTGCCAGCTAAACCACCGGTGCCATTAACTTCATGAGAAAAGGGTGTTGCAGCAACCAATTCTAGAACCCACTGATCGTTAAATGCATAGTCAACTGTAATACCCAGTTGTGTATCCGAGCTACCTTTTAAGCCTAAACTTGGATCTTCATTGATCGCTGAGCTGCTATTGTCAGGATTAACATTAATAGCACCGACATTAACGCTTAAGTTTGCACTGGCGAAAGGAGATGCGATTAAAAGTGAGGTGAGTAACGCTGCGCTAAGTTGTTTTTTCATGCTGTTCTCCGAGAACTACTTTTTGAATTGGCGTTATTATCAGCCAAAAAAAAAATAAAAAACTGTTCTAGATCAAGCTTTATAACAGCGTATAAAACGGCGCAGCGTTTGTTTGATTTAGATTAAGGTTTACTTAATTGACGTTTAAAATCGATTGACAGTGCACTCTTTTTTATTGCTATTCATCAATAGGTCAGGAAAATAAGTTATAATTGCTGCTTAAAGCAAGGGTATACAATGAACGAAACCAACCATCTTTTTCTGTCTGGCTCTATTAGCAAAGCACTGTTAAAACTTGCAGTTCCTATTATTCTTATCAATATTTTACAATCTGCCTATCAATTAACCGATGCGTTCTGGGTTGGTCGTCTAGGGGCGGCACAAGTTGCAGCGGTGTCAGTAAGTATGCCAGTGACTTTTTTAGTGATTGCGATTGGCTCTGGACTTGCGATGGCGGGGGCTATTTTGTCAGCGCAATATATGGGGGCTGGCCAGCAAGATAAAGTAAACCATGTGGCCGCACAAACAGTGTTAATGGTGACTGTGACGGCCATTTGTTTAGGAATTATCGGTTATTTGCTATCTCCTTACTTTTTACATTTACTGGGTGTTGAAGATGCCGTTTATAACGATGCTTTAAAATTTATGCATGTGTCATTTGTGGGTGTGGTATTTGTATTTATTTATGCCATGTTTCAAGCCTTAATGCGGGGTATTGGCCAAACCAAGGTGCCACTGATCATTGTTTCCGTAACCGTGTTGCTAAACTTTGTACTCGATCCATTATTTATTTTTGGTTATGGCAGCTTTACAGGTCTTGGGGTGATGGGGGCAGCGCTGGCTACATTGGTGACACAAAGTTTGGCAGCCATTGCTGGCATTGTTATTTTTATGCGTGGTCGCCATGGTATTAAGCTAAAATTATCAAGTTTCATTCCTGATTACAGTTATATCAAACAAGCGTTTTATTTAGGTGCACCAGGCTCTGTGGAGTTGTCAGCGCGTGCATTTGGTTTGATTATCATGTCTTTTTTAGTGGCTAGTTTTGGCACTCAAACCATTGCTTCTTATGGTGTTGGTTCAAATATATTACAGATGGTGATGATCCCGGCTATGGGACTCTCGATGGCTGTGTCGACCTTAGTTGGACAGAATATGGGCGCAGGTAACCCGCAACGAGCAGAGCAAATTACTAAGTTGGCGGTACTTTGGGGATTATGTGGTTTGTCTTTTATTGGGGCGATTGCATTTATATTTGCACCTTACTTAGTGGCATTTTTTATCCCCGATGATCAAGGTGTGATAGCCAAAGGCGCACAGTTTATTCGTGTTATGTGCTTAACTTGGGGCGGAATAGGCGTGCAATTATGTGTGGTGGCTGCATTTAGAGCATCAGGGAACATGCTTAATGCGATGTTGTTGGCGCTGTTTTCTCAATGCGTAGTACAGTTTCCGGTGGCGTATATTTTGTCAAAACACACACATCTGGGCGATCACGGCATTTGGTACTCGTTTGCTGTCACCAATGTGATCGTCGCATCGCTATCGTATTTGTGGTTTTGTCGTGGTCGTTGGCAACAAACAAAATTGACCAAAGATGATAAAGATATCGCTAAAGTCAGCCAAGAAGCATTCATCGAAGAAGGTGCACACTAATACCAATCGACTTAAATATTTAACCATTCTAGCGCGCTAAATAAAGCGCTAACTGCGTTAGTAATTTTTCATGTACGACTGCATGGATGCAATAGGTAGAGCAATGCAGGAGCAATTGCCGAGAACAACTACATGTCAAAATCTCTGCCTTGTTATCACTGTATTTTTCTGTCGCTATAAATGGTCAGTAACTTAAAACGATTAGTATAATCCGTGTTTCATAAAGCGGTCATGAATTCAGGTTGTAATGAATACACTCTCTCTTAATAAGGGTGTTAATTATGACTTTAGCTATCCAATCTCACACCACGAATGATGCAATCCACACTGATACTGTGGTCAGTTACCTTCAAAAGCTGATCCAATTTAAATCTGTTACGCCACAGCAAGCCGGGGCAATAGACTGGTTAGCAAAGCAGTTAACAGACCTTGGCTTTAACTGTGAACAGTTTACCTTTAATAATGTTACTAACTTAATAGCTAAAGTAAGCTTTGGTGATGGGCCACGCTATGCTTTTTCGGGGCATATTGATGTGGTCCCCGCATCTGGAGGAGCGTGGCGAGCAGAACCATTTTCAGGTGATATTATTGATGGCGCGATTTATGGCCGAGGCGCTGCTGATATGAAAGGGGGCGTTGCCGCCATGTTATGTGCCAGTCGTGCATTACTGGCTAACGTAGCTGCAAAAAAAGGTACTTTTTACTGGTTGATCACCTCTGATGAAGAAGGGGAAGCGGAATATGGTTCACTACTGATTGCCGAGCGTTTAGCGCAACAGGGCATCCAACTTGACGGCTGCATTGTCGGCGAGCCAACCAGTCATTTGCATGTTGGTGATACAATCAAAAATGGCCGTCGAGGTGCACTGTCTGCGCGGTTAGTGATCAACGGCAAAGCAGGGCATGTTGCTTATCCAGAAAACACCATCAATGCAGCTCATCTTAGTGCAGAAGTAATCAAGCGCTTGACTAGCATAACTTGGCAGCGTGACGAGCCAAGTTCACATACGAGCTTGCAAATAACCGGGATTAATATTGCTAATGTTGTCGATAACATGGTGCCAGCACGATGTGAAATGACATTTAATATTCGTTATAGCCATGGTTATAAAAGCAGTGATATAAAAAATGAGATTCAATTCGCGTTAGACGATTTACAAGCTTTGCTGAGTGTGGAATGGGAGCGTCCGTGTGAGCCTTTTTATACGAGTCATCAAACGCGTCGCTGTTTATTGACTCAAGTTGAACAAGCTATTTTTAATGTGACAGGCAGTTATCCTTTTTTAAGTACCAGTGGCGGAACTTCTGATGGGCGGTTTTTTGCCAATGATTACACCCAAGTGATTGAATGCGGGGTACGAAATAATACCATCCACCAAGTTAACGAGCATGTGCCTATTAATGACTTACTAAAAATTGAGAAAATATATACACAGCTTTTAGAGCAGGTATTTAGCCGTATCAGCTGACTATAACGCAAGGCCATCATTAAACTGTTCATTATAAACAGACAATTTCTGACAATGTCCGACAAGCGCTGAGAGATGTCTCGTAAAGGATATGCTAACATTTTTTCAGTAAATTTCGCTATTCGAAATAAAATACTTAGTAATTGATTAATAAAAAATTATTAAAGTAATAACAGCGTTTAGTGCGGTTTTTAGCGTTGATAAAATTAAACATTATGGAGATTGTTATGAGCACCAGTAATAAAGGATTTAGTATTGCACTGTTGTTTGGTGTGGCAGCTGCTTTAAGTGGATGTGGTGAAAGCACGGATGAATTAGATGATAAATTAACCCATCAAGCAAATATGTCTTTCATAAATTCATTGGATTATATGGCTGACTTTCATGTCAAAAAAAGGAGTATTAGCACCGGCTACAGTGGTTTATTCGATAGTGATAATATCGCTGCGGGCGATGTAGAGGCCAATGCTGTGGGTAGTCGCTATAACTACAGTTATAAAGCAATCAATAACATGATTAACTTGGGAGTTAAAGATAGTATCAATGCGAATAAAGAGGAACGCATAAATACAACCTTGAGTAATAACGACGATTTATGGGTAATTGCTTGGCAATCTTCAGGTAAGCGGGCTTTGTCTGTCATTGATAAAAAACAAAACAATACTGCAGATGTATTTAATGTGCGTTTATTTGCCAACGGCGAGTATGATGTGTCAATTGATGATAAAAAAGTATTAACTACAAAAAAGGGCAGTGTCACAGCGTTCTTAGCGGTGAGTAATTGTGCTAATGGCCTAAAAGTTGCCAATCAGGCTATCGATTTATGTGCGGGTAATTTTGGCGCTTCATATTTATTAGTTGTCGATAGTAATGGTAAACGAGTAATGGCTGAAGAATAACTTTAGATTAAAACTCCTCTGGTTAGTGTGAAATAGTTGCTGAGATAGATGTATTATCCACAGTTCAAGTCTCTCAAAGGCGCTACTCCCATGTTGGAGATATAGCGCCATATCCACCTAGAACTACCACGCACTAACTACAAATAAGTAGCCTTTGGAACGGATAGTCTTAATTTTTATTGGGTTACGCGCATTATCACCGAGCTTCTTGCGTAACTGGCTAATATGATTATCAACACCACGTTCAATTCCATCATAGTGATAACCTTTTATTTTTTCAACAATGTCACTACGTGACAGAATAACTCCTGCATTTTTAGCAAGCAGTAGCAGTACGTCATATTCGCCGTCTGTGAGCTGGATATGTTGCGTTGCTAAAGAGACAGTTCGGTTGTGCGTATTAATGATTAATTGCCCAAACGTTATAGACTCTTTCGTTTGTGGCTTTATGGCGAGTGGATCTGTGGGATGTCCACGTCTTAAAAAAGCTTTAATTTTTGCCAGTAGTAAGCGAGGTTTCACCGGCTTTAATAAATAATCGTCGGCACCAATTTCAAGCCCTACAACCTGATCAATTTCTTCTTCTCGTGCAGTAAACATCAAAATATAGCCGCTGTATGACTGCCTTACTTCGCGGCATACCGTTAAGCCATCCTTGTTCGGTAACATAACGTCAAGCAGCACCAGAGCTGGCTGCCACTGAAGAATACGGGAGACCGCATGCTCGCCATTTGATTCTATTTCAACCTGATAGCCTTCAATCGTTAAATACTCTTGAATTGACTCAGCAAGCGGTAAATCATCTTCTACCACTAAAATCTTTGTTTTCATTTCTTGTTCTCTATGTGGATTATCGATGTGTGCGTTTGGCTGGCCAATTTAGTATGAAACATGCACCACCTAAGCTGGATGGCTCAACACTCGCGGTTCCTTCATGCCAGCCTAAAATTTGTTTAACGATTGCAAGGCCTAGTCCGGTTCCACCGACTTGCAAATTACGACTTTGATCTTCTCGATAGAATGGTTCAAATACCTTCTCAGCACAGGGTAAAGGAATACCATCACCGTTATCAGCAACACAAATCAGCCAGCCTTTTGCGGTTTGTTCATAGCTTACTTGAATATGGTTTCTTCCATACGCTATGGCATTGCGCATTAAATTACTTAATGCACGGCTCATATAAAACTTATCAATCATTGCATGGCAAGCGCCTTGTTCAAGTAAAACAATCTCAGTATCAGGGTTGGCTTCTTGCCAACAGATTAACTCTTGTTTTATCCAATGATTAAGTTCAACGGTTGCAAATGTAAGAGTGGGTATTTCGCGCTCAAATCGAGCATGTGTAAGCATTTCTGACACTAATGAATTTAGTTCATTCAAAGATAATTCAATCCGCTCTAGTTGCCCTAGTTGATAGTCATTGGTTGTACTATTTCTAAGTAATTCAACATTGAATTCAATGCGTGCGATGGGAGTTCGCAATTCATGTGATACAGCATTGATCAGAGTTTTATGAGAAGAGATAAGGCGTTGTATTTTTTCGGCCATGGTATTAAACGTTTTGGACAAGTGGTTTAGATGGCTAAAACGAATTAGCTTAGCGCGAGCATCAAATTTACCTTGTCCAAGTAATATCGCCACTTTATTGAGCGATAACATAGAGCGCCAGCCAGGAATTAACCATATTATAATTGGTATAAGCAGAAAAAAGCCGAATATAAAATAAAAGATACTTAACATGTACACCACTTTGCCCTTTAGTTGAGGGCTAAAAGGGCCAAGTACAATTACTTTATCGCTATTTTTGATGCGCTGTACGGCAATGTCGGCGGGATAGCCAATAAAATCAGAATCCGCAGTTGATATGGTCACAATAGCTCCTGTTTTTAATTGGGCTATTTGTTGCTCTGTGTAAGTTAACTCACTCAATGTCATCAGTGCAACGGGATATGTAAAATCATCACTGAGCGAATCAATTATCGACGGCCAGCTCTGCTGTGGGTGTTGCATCAGCATATTATTCAGTAGGTAAAAAGAGCCCATCATCCAACGTTGCGCTTCGTTGATCAGATGCTTAGGAACCGTATTGGGTTTTACAATTACTAATAGCTGTTCGTCATCTATTTTTCGATATGCTAAATCTGTTTGCGGATCACCCCAAATTTTATCCTCTGCGAGCCAAGATTGTTGCTCACTTGAAAAATCACTTTGTTGATAGTCTTGTAAAGTAAGTTCAAAGCCAAAATTAGCTTGTATGTTTTGTAAGTAGGCCATTCTCTGGTGTTTAGGTATGGATTGTAATTGTTGTGCAAGAAGATCCGTAGAGCCTGATGTTAAAAACTCTAAAGCCCATTTTTCAGTAGGGTACCTGACGTTACTTTCAAAATGAGGTATCACCAATAATTGAATGCTAACTACCGAAAAAATAATGATAAAAGATAAAAATAGCAGGGACCTTTTCATAGCTGTTCTGTCAACAATTTGTGTACAACCACTTTATCATATCTGCACATAAAAACTACTTTTGATAGCATACAGCGAACACAAATTCACGTTACGGGTATAGTAAATAAGCTAGATGGCTGGTCGTCCTTATTTTATACACCTTTGCGTTCTTAGTTCTTTCCTAAATATCTTTTTGCTTTGCCTTCTTTTACTTTTTCAAGATCAACAAGCACTAAGCCATCAATACAATTATTGAAATCAGGATCAACACTAAAACTTAAAAACTGTACGCCGCCAGGCTCACATAGTTCGGTGTATTGTTTAAATAAAGTGGGTACTTGGGCACCCATGTTTGCGAGCACATGTTTGAGCTCAACAAAGTCTTCTTTGACATCATCACCGCTAAATAGATTTGCGCACTGTATGAGTTGCTGCTCTGTGAGTTTGAACTCATTATTAGGTGTAGCTATAACCTGCTTAGCGCCGTAATAATGCTGATAATAATGAACTAACATGGCTTTGGCTGGTTCTGGCAACGCGTTAGAGACACTGACTGCGCCATAGAGGTAGCGATACTGAGGATAATTTTTCACAAACGCGCCAATCCCATACCATAAATAATCAAGACTTTTACGACCCCAGTATTTAGGTTGTACAAAGCTGCGACCCAGTTCAATACCTGCAGCAAAGTAAGGAGTCATTGCATCACTGTAAGAAAATAAGCTATCAGTATATAAACCTTTGCGGCCGTGTTTATCAATAATAGCTTGAGCACAAGCAAGTCGGTATGCGCCAACCAATTCAAGTTGTGAGCCGTCCCATAAAACCAAGTGCTGATAATCCATATCGTACTTATCAATATCACGACGCTTACCACTGCCTTCACCAACAGTGCGAAACGAAATCTCTCGTAACCGGCCAAGCTCTCTGAAAATCGCTGAGCTGCCTTGATATTGATAAAGGTATATCTGCATGCCGTCTTGAGTTGTGCCTAATAGCTCACACTGTTCGATGGCTTTTTTTAGTTCCTTGCGGCATTCTGAGGAGGCGATGGGTGCTTGTGTTTTAAGCGGTAAGGTTTTCTTTGAGGTAAGTGCATAAAGCTGCTTACGGATCAGATTGACTACTTCTTTGTCTTTAAGGTTTTCAATTAAATAAGACTCTGGAGGTATCGATGCGCCAATTTCAAACTCTAATGATTTTTGTCGTTGTTTAAACATTTCTTTAACCAGTAATAAACTCGCTAAAGGCTTGTAAATCATCGATGTGCCATAAAAAAGTGGGCTATTTTTGGCTTTAATAAAAATCGGTAAAATTGGCGCATTGGCTTTTTTTGCGATCCGTAAAAAACCACTATTCCACTTGCAATCTTTAATTCCGGTAGGGCTTAAACGCGACACTTCACCTGCTGGGAAAATGAGAATGGCCCCAGCTTCTTTAAGGTGCTGGTGGATATTATTGAGTTCTTGCTTTTTACTGTCACCCGATAAATTATCGACCGGCAGTAATAATGAGTGCATTGGCGTAACTGACATTAACATGCGATTGGCAACGACCTTTAAATCCTTACGAACACTTGATAATACTTTAATTAATGCCAGTGCATCTAAAGAGCCAATAGGGTGGTTAGCAACAATAACTAACTTACCCTCACTAGGAATATTCTCAATCTGCTTTGGCTTGTAGCGAGTATCAAAATCTAGTTCATCCAACACTTGCTCAACAAACTCAATGCCTTGTAAGTGCGGGTAGGCATCACCAAATGCAACAAATTCTTGTTCGTGAAGCAAATAACCTAACCCTTTTTTAACTAAACTTTTTACTTTAGGTGAGTTTTCTAATTGTGGTAGATTTGCTGCGATTACTTTATCAACACTGATCATAATTACCTCGTTTGCATATGGTGATCAATATATCGCCAGAGTAAAAGCTTGCCATGACAATTAGGTTGCAGTTGTGTGACTTTTTAAAGAGCCGAGCAGTAATTCGATTAGATTAAATGTTTTAACAAAGGTTATACTCTTTGCAAATCAACAACTCTATAGGCATAACATGAGCGTACTCGTTGCGATTAGTGGACGTGATTGCAGTAAAATTATTACTGCGTTAGCGACTAAATTACCAGGTGTAAAAATTTCACAGTGGCCAGACTGTGATAACTTAGAGGATGTTGAATTTGTGCTTGCTTGGCTGGCACCTGCAGATATGTGGGCACAACTACCTAATTTAAAAGTAGTTTCTTCATTTGGCGCAGGGGTCGATAGCATTGATTTAAACTTACTCCCTGACAATGTCATTGTGACACGCATCGTTGATGAAAATTTAGCTCATGATATGGCAGAGTATGTGCTTACCCATATTTTAGCGCATAAGTTAAGGCTTAAAGACTATGTGATTAAGCAACAACAACGACAATGGCTGCCAAAACGCGCTTATAGTCATAATCATGTTGTGATTTTAGGTTTTGGTGAGTTAGGACAAAGCTGCGCTAAACGTTTACTGGCTAATAATTTTACCGTAAGTGCATTTTCACAAAGCCCTAAAAATATACCCGAAGTAAATTGTATTCATCAAGTAAGTGAATTACCAAGTTTGTTAGCACAGGCTGATTATCTCGTGTGTTTATTACCACTAACCACGCAAACGAAGGGCTTTATTAATCGCAACTTATTAATGCAGCTACCAAGTCATGCCGTGCTCATCAATGTAGCGCGAGGCCAGCACGTCGTTGCAGACGATTTACTTTGGGCATTAGATAATCAAATTATAAGAGGAGCAACATTGGATGTTTTTGCACAAGAGCCATTAGCTGCAGAGCATCCTTTTTGGCATCATTCAGCGGTTACAATGACTCCCCATTGCGCGGCATTGTCTGATCTGGAAACTGTAACGCAGCAGATTGCTAATAATGTACAACGTATGAAAACAGGCCTTAAATTAAATAATCAGGTTGATAGAACAAAAGGTTATTAAAAGTTCAGCGACAATAGCGTAGTACATCTTGTTAACATCTGTAATTTTAGTTAGTCTAGTTAACTCAAAAAACACTAACAATAATAATAAGGTGTACAATGAAACAGCATCAAACAGGCGTTAAATTTAGTATTATCGTTATTTCAGTGGTCTTAATGGGTGTGTCTGCATGGTGTAATCAAGCTAATGCAAGTGAACAAGCTCCTGTTTTACAAAGCCAAACAGAATAAATAGAACCAACAATTGATAACGAAGCCGGGTTAGCGTTTACTATGACGCTCCCGGTTCTCACTCTTCTTCTCATCACTTTTTTTAATTAACACATAGCTTGCACCACTGCCACCATGATGCCTAAGTGCACTATGAAAGGCTAATACGCAGTCAATTTCTTGTAGCCATTTATTGGTATAACTTTTTAACACCCCAGGGGTCTTTTTGTTTTTGATACCAGTGCCGTGGCGGATCACTACCACACGAATATTACGTTTTTGGCAATCAGTTATAAATTCAAATAAGGCTTGGCGTGCGTTTTTTAGTGTTTGGCCATGTAAGTCAAGTGTCGCATCAAGCTGATACTTAGCTAATCGAAGATTTTTAAATACAGCATCTTGCACTCCCGCATTTTTATAACTCAATAGTGCATTAGGCTCTAATAGCTCGACTAATTCACTACGTAGATAATTTTCATCGATGTTTAAATTTAATTCTGCGGCTTTGCGTTTTTGTTGCTGGGCTAAAGAGGGGCCAGTTAAGTGTTGTGATGGTTCGATCGTATCGTGATCTAGGCGAGCAACGTCTTCCATAGACGTTAAAAATAAATCAGAGTCAGTTAAAGGCATAGTGATACCCAAAGTAGCATAATACGCCGATGATTTTAACTTAGTTCATTTTGCTGCCCAAGTTCTATTCGCGCAAAAAAATACCCTACCGAGCAAAGCCCGGTAGGGTACATAAAATTATCTAGGGAGAGATATTAATTTTGCGGCACATTTAATTGCCCAAAGGTATAAACCTTGAACAAGTAAAACGTGTTTATCAACACTAAACTCATGTTTGAAATAACACTCGACGACATTAAATCCAAGCTAAATGACAAAAACAGTAAAGCACAGGCGCTGATCGCCGCTACACGCAGTATTGTTAATTGATTGATAAAAAACGCCCCTAATCCTAGGGCTAACAGGATAATATTTAAAAGCCAATCTAGCTCGTTTAGCATGGTTGTATCGTTGTTCAAGTGTTGAAAAAAGGAGCGCCATTATGTTGATATTTTGCGCACCTTTCAACCAAGTAATTTTATATTTTCAGATTAGTTTTTTTAATCCAAAATTAATTTTTGTAATGCAGAAAAAAAGCCGGCTTGTTCGGTTACTCGATATTTTTGACAAGTATCTGGTTGCTTATTGTTTTGACATAAATAAAGGCTATTACGCGCTAAATCGGCATTTGGCTGCAAATTTGAGTCAAATAACATGGCGCCATAACCAAACAGTCCCGGCCAATATACACTTTGCGTTACTAATCCTAATTTTTCATAGGTTAATAACTGTGGTTTGGGGATAACTAAAATAGCAAACACAATAACACCCGCTACAATAATGCCTGTGCGGCTTTTTTTTGTTTCAGTTAATTCACTACTAGCAGTTTGTGTTTGTGCTTGCGTGACGTTTGCCTGAGCAGGCGCTTTTCGCTTGTTAGTTGGTGCCGTTGGTTTTTTTCGTTGAGGCGTTTTTCCTAGCAAGGATTGTTTTTTTATATTATTTGACATAAAGCAAATCTGGCCTTTTAAGCAGAGCTCTCTATAATGAGATTATTAAATTAGAAAAGTTATTAAGCATAATAACTTAAACCTAGTTCATAACCTACGGGGATCAACAATGAATACGCAGCTTTCAATTTTAATAGTGGATGATGTGGGAACAGTGCGCAGCTTTCTCCATCAAACATTAATGCACTTAGGTATTGAAAATGTTAGAGAAGCGTCGACAGCTGCGCAATGTATAAGTGCTTGCCAAGCGGCCGATTATAATATTATTTTTTTAGATATTGAGTTGCCAGACGGTGATGGTAAAGAGATTATCGCGCAGATCAATGAAATAAACCCACAAACTAATGTCGTTATGGTATCGGCTCACTCAACGGTTGAGAATGTTAAAGATGCAATCGATAAAGGGGCTAAAGGATTTGTGGTAAAACCATTTACACCGAAGAAAATAGCGGCAATGTTGAAAAAGTTTTATCCAGAATTAGACGTTGTTTAACGCAACAATAGTGTTTAAATAATTTTAAGCGTTAAATGATAGATATAAAAAAACCGGTCAAGACCGGTTTTTTATATTCTAGCAAAAACAAATTATAGCGCTTTGATCTTAGCTGCTATGCGGCTCTTATGACGAGCTGCTTTGTT
The DNA here is from genome assembly GCF_014164575.1 of Pseudoalteromonas sp. SG41-1. Taxonomy (NCBI): domain Bacteria; kingdom Pseudomonadati; phylum Pseudomonadota; class Gammaproteobacteria; order Alteromonadales; family Pseudoalteromonadaceae; genus Pseudoalteromonas; species Pseudoalteromonas sp. SG41-1. Next base: position 49,310 of record NZ_JACJFL010000007.1, on the reverse strand, counting down.
TTTGTGAATTAGACCTTTAGTTGCATAACGGTCTAAAATAGGTGTAGCAACTGCGAAAGCTTGCTGTGCAGCTTCCTTGTCGCCCGCTTCAATAGCAACAACTACTTTTTTGAAGTATGTACGCATCATTGAACGACGGCTTGCGTTATGCTGACGGTTTTTTTCGCTAGTGATAGCGCGTTTTTTTGCAGACTTGATGTTAGCCAAGGTTTGCTCCTAACAATCTTAAAATAAGCTTAATTTAAAGGCCGTGGAATATGCCTTTTTTAATCGTGAATGTCAATAAAAATTTGACATACCAAGAAAAACTGCTCCTATATAACGAACATCAATTTGCCGCTCTAGCACAGTTAATACCGCTATTGTAACAAAGGCGGTGAGTTCAGCCTAGTGCTTTAGAGCGATTTATAAAAAAGACTGTGGCATAATTGGTTTTATCGTTGGTTTTAAAGCAGGTTTAGTGTGGCAAAAGGATTATTTCGTTCCGGTATGATTGTAAGTGCAATGACAATGATATCGCGTGTTTTAGGATTAGTGCGAGATGCTGTTGTCGCAAATTTACTTGGCGCAGGTGCTGCCGCCGACGTTTTTTTATTCGCTAATCGTATTCCCAACTTTTTGCGCCGCTTATTTGCTGAAGGGGCATTTGCGCAAGCATTTGTGCCAGTTTTGTCGGAAATCAAACAGCAACAAGGAGACGACAAAGTCAGGCTGTTTGTTGCTCAAGCCGCTGGCACACTTGGTACTATTTTACTGGTTGTAACTATTATCGGTGTAATTGCATCGCCAATTATTGCAGCACTATTTGGTACTGGGTGGTTTATTGAGTGGTGGCAAGGTGGCCCAGACGGTGAAAAATTTGTATTAGCCAGTAGCTTACTTAAGCTAACGTTCCCCTATTTATTTTTTGTAAGTCTTGTTGCACTAAGTGGCGCGGTGATGAATGTTTATAATCGTTTTGCTGTTGCGGCCTTTACGCCAGTGCTGTTGAATATTTCGATTATTGCCTGTGCAATCTTATTACACGATAAATTCTCGGTTGGTGCTTATTCGTTAGCTATTGGTGTGTTTGTCGGTGGAGTGGTGCAGTTATTGTTTCAATTGCCGTTTCTGTACCGAGCGAAAATGCTCAGTAAACCACGTTGGGCCTGGCAGGACGAAAATGTAAAAAAAGTCCGTAAGTTAATGTTACCGGCGTTGTTTGGGGTATCTATTAGTCAAATTAATCTACTGCTTGATACCATGATTGCGTCATTGTTAATGACAGGGTCAATTGCTTGGTTATATTATTCTGACCGCCTAATAGAATTTCCACTGGGGTTATTTGGCATTGGTATCGCGACGGTTATTTTACCTGCGCTATCTAAATTACATAGCAGCGAAAAAAGCAGCGATTTTCAGCACACCTTAGACTGGGGAGTACGGTTTGTGATCTTTTTAGGCTTACCTGCGATGATTGGTTTGATGATCATTAGCCCGTTAATCATCTCTGTATTATTTGATCATGGCGCGTTTAGTCAAGGTGATGTCGATCATGTTCAGGCCGTGAGTTTAGGGGTGATGGCTTACTCTGTTGGGCTTGTCAGTTTTATGTTGATCAAAGTTTTAGCGCCGGGATTTTATGCACGTCAAGACACTAAAACTCCGGTGCGTATTGGCATTATTACGCTGGTGTTGAACATGGTCTTTAATATTATGTTAGCACCATTTATAGGTTACTTAGGATTGGCGCTTGCGACTTCAATGTCGGCCAGTTGTAATGCGTACCTGCTTTATCGTCAATTAAGCAAAGAGCAGGTTTATCAGTTTTCGCGTTTTAGTTTATTGTTTACCTGCAAATGTTTGCTCGCCGCCTTATTGATGGGGGCTGTAGTTTGGTACGCTGCGACACAGTTTTTATGGCGTCAGTGGCATTTTAGTGAGCAAGTTGTTTTATTGATAGGTTTACTTGCTCTGGCAGGGGGGGTGTACTTTTTAGTGTTGTTTTTACTCGGGGTAAGACTAAATACCATAAAAAACGTTGTTAGTGCTCAATCAGACTAAAAAAATCAACTGAAACTCGCATCTTGAAGTGGTTTGGGTATAATCGGTGATTCTGTAACCCAAGTGAAATTTTACTCGGTACATAACGCTTACAAAGGCATTAGGTGGCATGGAGTTAATTAGAGGTATCCACAATATTCGCACACAGCATTATGGTTGTGTGTTGACCATTGGTAATTTTGATGGTGTGCACTTAGGTCATGGTGAAGTACTCAATGGATTACTCAATGACGCTAAAAAATATAACTTACCGAGTACGGTAATGTTATTTGAGCCTCAGCCACAAGAGTTTTTTGCCAGAGATAATGCGCCAGCTCGATTAACGCGGTTACGCGACAAGCTAGGTTTGTTAGCAAAGTTAGGCGTTGAACGGGTAATTTGTATTAGTTTTAATCAGCAATTTGCCAATATGCAAGCAGAGCAATTTGTAACAGAGATACTGATCAACAAGTTGGGTGTCAAAGCGCTAACCGTAGGTGATGATTTTCGCTTTGGTAAAAGACGTCAAGGTGACTTTAATTTACTAAAAAAAATGGGCCTCGCGGCTCATATGGATGTAAAAAGCACCGCGAGTTTTCGGCAATTAAATGCTAGAGTAAGCAGCACCTTGATCCGCCAAGCATTAGCTGAAGGTCAGTTAGCGCAAGCCAAAGCGATGCTAGGTCATGATTACGCAATATCAGGGCGAGTGATCCATGGCTGGAAACGCGGTCGTGAATTAGGGTTTAGGACTGCAAATATTGCGTTAAAGCGGCAAGTATGCCCTGTAAATGGGGTGTTTGCGGTACAAGTAACGTTAAACGATAAAACAGTGTATGGGGTTGCAAATATTGGCAACAAACCCACATTTAATGGAACACGCGCATTATTAGAAGTTCATCTGTTCGACTTTGCGCAAGATATTTATGGACAGTTTATGCACGTGGAGTTAATTAAAAAGCTTCGCGATGAGAAAAAATTCGAGACATTAACACAATTGACGGCACAAATAGCAACTGATGTTGCTGCCGCTAAACAGTGTTTTGGTTTAAATTAGGTAGCCGATACGGAAACTAGGATTAATGAGCGACTACAAGCATACTTTGAATTTACCGGAAACGACGTTTCCAATGCGCGGCAATTTGGCACAACGTGAGCCAAAAATGCTTAAGACATGGTATGAAGACGACCTGTACGGTCAAATTCGCAACGCTAAGAAAGGTAAAAAAACCTTTATTTTGCATGACGGCCCTCCGTATGCGAACGGCGATATCCATTTAGGTCATTCAGTAAATAAAATTCTAAAAGATATTATTGTTAAATCAAAAACCTTATCTGATTTTGATGCGCCTTACGTACCTGGTTGGGATTGCCATGGTCTACCGATTGAATTAATGGTAGAGAAAAAAGTGGGTAAGCCAGGCGTGAAAGTCACGGCTGCAGAATTCCGTGAGAAATGTCGTGAATACGCTAAAAAACAAGTTGAAGGCCAAAAAGTTGATTTTAAACGTTTAGGCGTATTTGCTGATTGGGATAAGCCTTACTTAACCATGAATTTTGACTTCGAAGCAAACGCAATTCGTGTGCTTGGACGTATCATCGAAAAAGGCCATTTACACAAAGGCGCAAAGCCTGTGCATTGGTGTACTGATTGTGGTTCTGCTTTGGCCGAGGCTGAGGTTGAATATCAAGATAAGCAATCACCAGCGATTGATGTGCGTTTTGAGTTTGTTGATCAAGCGGCCGTTGTTAGTGCCTTTGATTTAAAAGCCGATCATGAAGGTAAAGGTACAGTCAGTACAGTGATCTGGACAACTACACCATGGACACTGCCAGCTAACCGTGCGGTTGCCGTACATGCTGAACTAGAATATGCCTTAGTGCAAGTTGATGATGAAGGCGCGCAGCAGCGTTTGATTATAGGGTCAGAGCTAGTTAAAGATGCAATGGATCGCTACGGCTTTAAGCACTTTCACGTATTAGGTTATGTAACGGGTTCAGCACTTGAAAATTTACAAGTGGCGCATCCATTTTATGATTTTAATGTACCAGTGATTGTGGCCGATCATGTTACTACTGATTCTGGTACGGGTATCGTGCATACAGCACCTGGCCACGGTCAAGAAGATTTCGTGGCAGGTCTACAATACGGCTTAGAGGTGGCTAACCCGGTTGGTGCAAATGGTGTTTATTTACCTGACACTGAGCTTTTTGCAGGTCAACATGTATTCAAAGCCAATGCGAGTGTAGTTGATGTGCTGACTGAGCGTAATGCGCTTATGCATCACCATGCCTTAACGCACAGTTACCCGCATTGCTGGCGTCATAAAACGCCAATTATTTTCCGTGCAACGCCGCAGTGGTTCATTAGTATGGATCAAGCTAATTTGCGCCAAGATTCATTAAAAGAGATTAAAAACACTCAGTGGTTGCCAGAATGGGGCGAAAGCCGCATAGCAAACATGGTTGAAGGTCGCCCGGATTGGTGTATTTCGCGTCAACGTACCTGGGGTGTTCCAATTGCACTGTTTGTTGATAAAGACACCGGTGCTCTTCATCCTGATACTCAAGCTTTGATTGAAAAAGCAGCCCTGCTGGTTGAAAAATCCGGTATTCAAGCATGGTATGACTTAGAGCCTGCAACTTTACTTGGTGAAGCTGATGCTCAGCAATACATGAAAGTGCAAGATACATTAGATGTATGGTTTGATTCTGGTGTAACGCACGCCTGTGTGGTTGATGCTCGCGAAGATTTAGTTGGTCCAGCTGATTTATACTTAGAAGGCTCAGATCAACACCGCGGTTGGTTTATGTCATCAATGATGACGTCAGTGGCAATTAATGGTCATGCACCATATCGTCAAGTGCTAACTCACGGTTTCACTGTTGATGAAAACGGCCGTAAGATGTCAAAATCGCTAGGTAACGTTATTTCACCACAGAATGTGATGAATAAACTCGGTGCAGATATTTTACGCTTGTGGGTTGCTTCAACTGATTACACTGCAGAAATGACCGTATCAGATGAAATCTTCAACCGTTCTGCGGATCGCTACCGTCGTATTCGTAACACTAGCCGTTACTTACTCGCTAACTTAAGTGGTTTTGATCCTAAAACTGACCAAGTAGCTATTGATGACATGGTTGAACTTGATCGTTGGATTGTTGGCCGTGCGGCGCAATTACAAGATGAAATTTTGGCGGCTTACGAAAGTTACCAAATGCTCCAAGTAACGCAAAAGCTAATGAATTTCTGTACTGGTGAGCTTGGTTCATTCTATTTAGATGTGATCAAAGACCGTCAATACACAGCGAAAAGTGATAGTCATGCCCGTCGTTCATGTCAAACAGCTCTATATCATATTGCCGAAGCTATGACTCGCTGGATGGCGCCAATCATGAGCTTTACCGCACAAGAGATTTGGCAAGCACTGCCAGGTGAACGTGACCAATATGTGTTTACTTCAGTTTGGTATGATGGCTTAAAAGCGGTTGGCGAAGGCCAGTTTAGTAATGACGATTGGTTAACGATTCTTACTGTGCGTGATGAAGTAAACCGTGTGTTAGAAGGTGCACGTAAAGAAGACGTGATCGGTGCGACACTCCAAGCTAATGTGAATATTTTTGCCAATGCAGAGCTTGCAGCTAAATTAGCAGCTTTGGGTGATGAGCTTCGCTTTGTATTCTTAACATCTAACGTTACTGTTACAGCTGTTGATACACAACCAGATGCAACTCAAACAACTGAAATTGAAGGCTTATACATCAGCGTATCAGCTACCGATGCACAAAAGTGCGAACGTTGTTGGCATTACTGTGATGATGTAGGTGCAAATCCTGCGCATCCAGAAATTTGTGGTCGTTGTGTTAGCAACGTAGATGGCGAAGGCGAAACACGCCAATTCGCATAGGAGTAGGAAGTGAGCAAACTAGCCCAAAAAAGTGGTTTAGTGTGGCTTTGGTTAAGTTTGCTACTTTTAGTAGCAGACTTTGCCAGTAAAACACTGGTTGTTAAAACCATGAATTTACGCGAATCAATTGATATATTGCCATTTTTCAATTTAACCTATGTGCATAACTATGGCGCAGCTTTTAGTTTTTTAAGTGAAGCGGGTGGTTGGCAACGTTGGTTTTTAAGCGTTATTGCTATTTCAATCAGCGTATTATTGATCTGGTGGCTAAAACGTTTACCTGCCACTAATAAAATTTTATGCAGTGCTTACTCGTTAGTATTAGCGGGCGCAATTGGCAATTTATATGACCGTATCAGCCATGGTTATGTGATTGACTTTTTACACTTTTATTATGAAAGCTGGAATTTTCCTGCGTTCAATATTGCCGACAGTGCGATTTGTATTGGTGCCGCATTATTATTATTTGATGCCTTTACTGGCGAAAGTCCTAAGGAGCAAAAAGCATGAGCCAAGCAGTTATAGGTGAAAAATCAGAGGTTATTTTTCATTTCTCAATTAAGCTATCGGATGGTTCTGCGGCAGATTCAACCAAAGTGCATAATAAGCCTGCAAAATTAACGATGGGTGATGGTAGTCTAACGGCTAACTTTGAAAAATGCTTATTTGGTTTAGCGTCTGGTGACAGCAAGTCATTTGAACTTGAGCCAGAAGATGCTTTTGGTCAACCAAACCCAGATAATATTTACTATGTAGACCGTAGTAAGTTTGGCCCAGAAACGCCGGCAAAAATTGGCTCTATTATTGCGTTTACTCAACCTGATGGTACCGAATTACCAGGAGTTGTTCGTGAAGTGCAGGGTGAGTCTGTGACCATCGATTTTAATCATCCGCTTGCAGGTCAACGTTTAACTTTTGAAGTTGATATTTTAGAGGTGAACGGGTAATGGAAATTTTATTGGCAAATCCGCGCGGTTTTTGTGCGGGAGTCGACCGTGCGATTAGTATCGTTGAACGTGCGTTAGATGTCTTTGAAAAACCGATCTATGTGCGCCATGAAGTTGTCCATAACCGCTACGTGGTAGATGGTTTGAAAAGACGTGGTGCGGTGTTTGTTGAAGAATTGGATCAAGTGCCAGACGACAGCATTGTTATTTTTAGTGCCCATGGCGTGTCACAAGCTGTACGCAGTGAAGCTAAGCGTCGAGATTTAAAAGTATTTGATGCAACATGTCCATTGGTCACTAAAGTGCATATGGAAGTGACCCGCGCTAGTCGTAAAGGTATCGAGTGTATTTTAATTGGTCATCATGGTCACCCTGAAGTTGAAGGCACCATGGGGCAATACGATAACGCTAAAGGTGGTATTTATTTAGTTGAAACGCCTGAAGATGTTGCCAAACTAAACGTGAAAAATCCAAATAACTTATTTTATTGTAGCCAAACTACATTATCGGTAGATGATACCGCAGATGTTATAGATGGCTTAAGAAGTAAGTTTCCAGCGATTGATGGCCCACGTAAAGACGATATTTGTTACGCCACACAAAATCGCCAAGATGCGGTACGTGACTTAGCTGATAAAGTAGATGTGTTATTAGTTGTTGGTGCTAAAAATAGCTCAAATTCAAATCGGTTACGTGAACTTGCTGATAAAATGGGTACTGTTGCTTACTTAATTGATGACGCCAGTAATGTTGAAGATCAATGGTTTGCTAATGTCAATGCGGTTGGTGTTACCGCGGGTGCATCAGCCCCTGAAGTGCTTGTACAACAAGTGATTAACCGCCTTAAAGAATTAGGCGGTAAACAGGTTATTGAAAACCCTGGCGAAGTAGAGAATATCGTATTTGCTGTACCCGTTGAGCTACGCTAACCTTAGCGTACTGACAGGACATTATTAAGGAGCGCGCAATGAGCAAGTCGGTGCAAACCAATACTTTGCTTTTTGCGGCGCTGTTTAAAGAACGCGGCGTACTTGCTACTTTAGTCGTTGCGCAAGTTATCGCCACTATACTAGCTTTCGCTCCTGCAACTGCGGATGACATTTGGATCCGCCTCGGCGGGATCAGCCTGTTTTTACATCTCACATTTTTGTCTAGTCTAACTTGGCTTTACTTACTGCGTAAACCACTTGCAAACTTGGGTCAGCCTTGGCAATTAAGTGCTTTAATGGCTTCATTACTACTTACAACGGCGGTTTTCAGCGGATTGTTAGTGACCTATGGAGGCGACTTTATTGCACAACAACATACTTATCAGTTTATTTTAAGAAACTTATTAGTCGCTTTTTTAGTCACCGCATTATTTATTCAATTTTTAACTATTCATTTTGAAAAAGACCAGCAAACTAATGCGTTGGCTCGCGCAGAGCTAGATGCCTTACAGGCACGTATTCGTCCGCATTTTTTATACAACAGCCTCAATACCGCAGCGGAGCTTACTCATTATGATCCTCAAGCTGCAGAGCAAGCGATTTTAGCGCTCGCGGCATTATCTCAAGCGGCAATGCGAGTGGGGAAAGAGACTGCACTAAGTGATGAAATCGCACTGACTCAGCAATATATTGCGCTTGAAAGTTGGCGGTTTGCTGATCGTTTACAAGTCAACTGGCAATTACCGGAGCAATTGCCAGAGATAACTATTCCGTGCTTAACATTACAACCACTGCTAGAGAATGCTGTTTGTCACGGTGTTGAGCCTTCATTGACTGGCGCTATAATTTACGTCGAGTTACATATTAGTAAACGCTCGTTAGTCATTTTAGTTGAAAATCCAATCTCGTCGCAGCAGCAGAAACGCTCAGGTAATGGCATGGCGCTGAATAATATTCGCCAGCGGTTAGATCTTTATTATCAAGGTCATGCAAAGCTGACAATGACAACACGAGGTGATATTTTTCGGGTAAAGTTAGTACTGCCTTTGGCTATTAATAATGCCAAGGAGCAAGCATGAAGGTACTCATAGTTGATGATGAGCCACTAGCACGTGCTCGCTTACAGCGATTACTTGCTCATTACCCAGACTATAACCATGCAGCACAAGCAAGTAATGGCAACGAGGCTTTGCAACAAGTGAAGCTGCAGGCTCCTGATATTGTATTTCTGGATGTTGATATGCCTGCTATGAGCGGTTTAGAAGTTGCAACACAATTGAACAAGTTGTCTGTCCCTCCGGCTATTATTTTCGTCACCGCTCATCCTGAGCATGCCTTAGAAGCTTTGCAACTCAGTGCCGCGGGTTATTTAGTAAAACCTGTGACGGAGCAAAATCTAGCAAAAACAATAGATCAACTAGGTCGTTTAACACGCGCCCATCTACAAAAGCAACGTCCAGCGGCAATCAGTTATCAGCTTGCGGGGGTGACACGCAGTGTGGCATTAGAGGATGTTTGTTATATTATAGCTGAAGAGAAATACACGCGTTTAGTTTTTACTAACGGTGAGGCATTGCTTGATCAAAGCTTAAAACAACTCGAGCAGGATTATCCTACACAGTTATTACGAATTCACCGCAAGATAGTGATTAATCTGTCCCGGCTAATCGCTCTAAAAAAAGCTGAAGATGGCAGTCATGTGGTTTTATTAGAAGGTTGCAGTTGTTTATTACCAGTAAGTAGACGCGCTTATAAAACAGTAAAAGAGCATCTTTAAGCACATTAAATTTTGCAGCAAAAATGCATAGTTAACCATTCATCAACAAATATAACCGTTCATCCTAACCCATCTTGTATCTACATATTATTAGCATATCCTTATAATCAGGTAGTTTTATATTGGGTGTAATATGAGGTCCATCAAGCATACATCGCAACATGGTTTTACGTTAATAGAGGTTTTAATTGCGTTTGTGATTTTAAGCTTTGGCCTACTCGGTGCGGTCGCATTACAAGCAAAAGCAAAACAAGCCAGCTTCGACTCTATGCAACGAGCAGCAGCAGTTGCTTTAGGTAATGACATTATTCAACGGATACGAGCAAATGACCGAGTTGCGTCAATCACTCAGTATAATGGCACATTCACCAGTAACACAGCACTAGAACAGTCTCGAACATGTTACACCAATACATGTAGCTCAGCTCAAATAGCTGCTCTAGATCGTCAACAATGGATCCGTGCAATACAAGCCCGTGAAAATACTGGCGCGCTCGATGACGCCACTGTGTGTATAGAAAATACTGTAGCGGCAGGTAATGGTGGCAGAGGGTTTAATATTCAAGTCGTGGTAAGTTGGCGGGGACGTCAAGAGATCACTGCTAATGCTGAGACAAAAAAAATAACATGTGGCGAAGAAAGTAATACCCGCCGCGTTATGGTACTAAAAAGCTATGTTTATTCAAGGAGCTAGCATGAAGCAGCGAGGTTTCACTTTAGTCGAAATGATGATCGCACTTTTTATTGGTGGTTTAGTGCTCGGCGGAGTTATGTTTACTTACATAAGTATGAAAGTAACGACCAGAGATACTATGGTAATTGGTGAATTACAAGAAACGGGTCGTTTAGCATTAAATATTATGCAGCGCGATATAGAGCAAATCGGTTTTTGGGGGACATTCTACGAAGATTCATTTTCGAAAGAAAATACCACAACTCTAACCAACCCTACTGGTGATTGTTTTTCTGGACTTAATAACGGTAGTTTCCCCGTTAATAATGCAAATAGTAATTTTCGTTCGGTATTTGCACTTGAATCAACTGGAGGCGCGCAGTTGAACTGTATTACAGATTCAAACGATACAACAGATATCTTACAGGTGAAATTTCTAGAGGGTCTGCAAATTGATCCTGCTGATACCAGTTCAAGTAATTATTACTTTATAGCTGAGCAAGAGCGAGCTGAATTTCGCAAAGGCCCAATAGCTGCTGGGACTATAAACGGCAATGCAACGATTTGGCGTTATCGTCACCACGTTTATTACATTGATGAACAAACTTATCAAGTCAATGGACAAAATATCAATGTGCCGGTACTAATGCGACGCCGACTTAGCGCCAGAAAAGACCAAATGATTACTGAGACTATTATGGAAGGTGTTGAAAACATGCGTTTTTTATTTGGGCTAGATACAAATAATGACGGCCGTGTGGATGCTTATCGAAGCGTAGGAATGATGACAGCAACAGATTGGGAAAACCGCCGAGGAATATTAACCGTACAAGTTTTTATACTGGTGCGGTCATTACAAGAATATGCAGATTTAAATCAGCTCAATCAAACGTATACTTTAGGTGAGGATGCAGGTCAACGAGTGCTTAGGTTTAATGACAGGTTTCGTCGAGCTTTATTTACAACAACTATTCGCTTAAATAATGTGGGGGCTAACTTATGGCGTATTTAAAACCAGCTGCCAAACAGCAAGGAATTGTGTTGGTCGTTGCTTTGATTATGGTGGTCGCTGTCACTGGCATTGCGGTGACACTTATGAGCAGTAGTAGTGTAGATATAAAAATTACTAATGCTGCATTTGAGCGAGAAGAAGCTGAAAATTTATTAATGGGTAACGTACAACAATTGATTGCAGGTGAGGCTAACAAGGGCGGCACAAGTCATTTTCTATATACTCGAGCTCAAATACCAAATGGCACGCTTGAACTGCCTCAGATAGATGATACAACAAGTACGATGAGTAATTTAAATAATGGTGCACTAGACTTACCATGTCCTCGAAAGTTTAATTTTACAGCGGGCATTTCGTGCAATATGGTGCAGGTAAACAGTACCATTACGTTTGGCTCAAAAAGCAGACATACTATAACAGTAACATCAGGCATTGCTCAGGAAATGGCAAGCTTAAATACTGGCGGTTAAGTGAGTAAATATGATCAAGTTTAAAAAGTTAGTTATGAATATTTCACTTAGTATCGCGGTACTTTTAAGTATGCAATGCTATGCGGAAGATATTGAATTATATGTAAACCATAATGTAGAAATAGACGAAAGAGCGCGAGTTTTATTGATTTTTGATACCTCTGGCAGTATGGCGTTTTCATCCAAAACAGGTAAAGATTGTGGTCAATATAATAATGGTGGCTGGAAGGTATGTAATGACAGTCGACTTGGAGTGGCTAAAGATGCTATGACTGAGTTGATCACCGGTAACCCTGACATCGATTTTGGGCTTATGCGCTATAACAGTACTGATGGCGGTTATATATTGAATGGTATTGGTAGCTCACACAATGCTATAAAAGCATCAATAGATAACCTACCCGCCGATGGTGGTACTCCATTAGCTGAAACTCTTTGGGAAGCATATTTGTATATTACAGGGAAAGGTTTGCACTATGCGCTAAATCTCAGTGAGAGCAGTAGGGATACAAATGTTGAGAGTAAAGTCTATGCGGGAAGAGAGCAAGTTCGTAAATGTAACAACTGGGGGTGGAATTGTAGGTATGAATGGCAAGATAAATATAGTTATTCGTATATTTCACCTTTTGCAGATAGTGTAGAGGAAGCTAAGCGCTGTGATAACTCAGTAAATATAATTTATATGACGGACGGTGATCCATCTGCTGGAAGTGATAATAATAGTGACGGTGCGATAAGTGAAGCATATAAGTCATATTTCGGTCGTTATTTAAATAATAATGATTACATCTACAGTAACTACTTACATCAGTTAGCTAAAGTAATTCATGGTGTAGACGCGAATAAAAAGGCTAACATCGAAGAGGTCGTTGTTGATTTGTATCCTCAAACTCCCGATATTCACGAAACCGGCCGTGTATATACCGTGGGCTTTGGATCGGGGATGAGTAGCTCTGGTAAAAAACTACTAGAGGAAACCGCTACACTCGGTGGTGGTCAATACGAATATGCAGATACTGCAGAGCAATTAGCTGATGCATTTAAAAAATTCATCACCAATATCCGTGAAGTAAACGATACTTTTACTTCACCTTCCATAGCTAGTAATAATGTTGATCAAACTCGTAGTCGAGAATCTATATATTACGCTATGTTTTACCCTGAAACCGGCGCTCGCTGGCGTGGTAATTTGAAAAAATTAAAAGTGTCAGGAACTGAAATAGTTGATGCCAATTCGACCCCTGCACTGAACGACGATGGGTTGATTAAGTCAACCGCATCGACATTTTGGTTACCCGAGAACACTCCACCTGATGGTAATTCGGTAGAAAGTGGTGGTGTCAATTTACACCTTACCAATTTAGCAGAGCGAACTGTTTATACAGATTCCCCTAAAGGAGGATTGATTGAGTTTCAAAGCTCAACGTTGCAAACCGCATTCGGTAGTCTTGCTAAGGTTGCTACTAGCTTTGGCACAGATATCAATAGTGTTGGTTCAACTATTGAATGGGCTAGAGGGGTAGATGTTGATGATGAAGATAAAGATAGCTCTCGGCGTGATCAACGAAAAGATATATTTGGTGATCCATTACACTCAAAGCCAGTTACGATTGATTATGGTAGTGGTGACATTCGCATATTGATTGGTACTAATGCTGGTTTTCTGCATATGTTCCAAGATAAAGGTAAGGATGTTAGCGAAACATGGTCATTTATTCCAAGTAGTTTATATAAAATTTTAACTCCATTACGTAATAATCTAGCAGACACCAAAGTGTACGGTGTTGACGGCCCAATTACTGTATTTTTTGATGATGCTGATCGTGATGGTGTTGTTGAAGCTGGTGATCGCGTGTGGGCATTCTTCGGTATGCGACGTGGTGGTAACCAATATTATGCATTAGATATTACTAATCCAGATGTACCAAAATTAATGTGGACAATTCAAGGTGGCAGTGGAGTTTATAAAGAGTTAGCACAAACTTGGTCTGCTCCAACTGTGTCATATATTAAGGGAAAGAAAGAGCCAGTGTTAATTTTTGGTGCTGGTTTTGATACTAATAAAGACAATGTATCACTCAGTAATGATACGAAAGGGCGCGGTATATATATCGTCAATGCATCAGACGGTAGCTTGGTTTGGGAATTAACGCCTAAAACAGGCTTTAAAGGAAAACATAGTATTGCAGCAACAGTTTCGATACTTGATTCAGATTATGACGGTTTTATAGATCGCTTATATGCAACAGATACTGCGGGTAGTATTTGGCGTGTAGATATGCCAAGTGCAAACCCGACCGACAGTAAAAACCCTTGGACCCATTTCGAACTTGCTAAATTGGGGGGAGCAATTTCTAGTCAAGATAGGCGCTTTTTTTATAAGGCGACCGTAGCACGTACAATGTTTAGCAAGGTAACCAGTACCACAAGCAATAATCAAACAAGTATAATCCGCGAGGATACCCCATTTGACGCAATATTAATTGGTAGTGGTAATAGACCAAAGCCAACACTAACAACGGTACAAGATCAATTGTATATGATCCGTGATATTAATACTGTGACCATGTCATTTATAGGAGATGACATTCCTGAGACTATTACGCCTAGTGATTTAATGAATGTAAATAGTGATCCTTTTGCAAATGCGCTAGATGATATTGAGCAGTTTACAGAAGAGGAAGTGAAGCTTAGTAAAAAAAGCGGTTGGTATTATGATCTTCCTCGCAGTGGTGAAAAGTCGCTCGCAGCTGCAACTGTAGTTGGAGGAGTTGCTTATTTTACAAGTTTCACACCAGCTTCAGCAGATGCCACGATTAACCAATGTTCTTTAAGTGGAGGAAGTGGCGGTTTATATGCATTTCACTTGCACTACGGAAGCAAGGTATATAACCAATTGCGTTATGTCACGAGCAATGATGTACCAGATACACCGCAACTTTATTTTGGCACCTCAGAAGTTTGCGACAGTGATGGTAAAGCATGTAATGAACAAAGCCAGTTTTTATTACTAGGACCAGGAGTAAAGCAAACTAAAGCGACTGAAGATGAATTTAGTGCGAAAAACCCATTTATACCAAAAGAGATCCTAGGGCCAGGCATTACGTTTGATGAAGATGGCAAAATTAAGCTTGTGAGTGATGCGGTGCCCATTGGCTTTGGTTTTAAAACTCAACAAACCTTTATCTATAAGCGAGAGAATAATGACAACCAAAAATAACATGCAGCGAGGGTTTACATTAATTGAGCTCATGATCACTGTAGCAATATTAGGCATTATTGCCTCAATTGCTCTACCAAGCTATTTTGAACATGTTAAACGGACTGCTCGCACAGAAGCAATCACGTCATTACTTGATGCGGCTAATCGGCAAGAGCAGTTCTTTGTTGATAATCGAGAATATACAAATGATTTAGCAAATATTGGTGTAACGACACCAACTGAGCATGGTTTTTATACTATTGAGGTTGAAGTCGATAACGATGCAGGGACATTTAGCTTTACAGCAACTCCAGTTGCTGGTCCTCCATTAAAAGATGATGACTGTAAGACCTTTGTTATTGATGATGCAGGACTAAAAACCGCAACACCGAAAGCGAATTCTGCAATGTGCTGGGGTAAATAGTTTGTAATGGCTTTATTTTTGGTTACTCTTGGCATTTTGAGGTATTTTTAATCTTCGTTCTGCCAGTATAGCTTATAGATATAGCAAGCCCTTTGTGGCTTGCTTGTTTATACTTAGGACAATATATAAATGTACCGTTATGAAAGCCCATGGGTGTGCCGTTATATCGAAAAGTAATAAATGGCCTAGGGTAGGTGAGCATATCTTCAGAGTGTGTTGGTTCAATGTAAAATAGAACCTTATCTTTACCATCAAATTTACCTACCTTGTTAGTATCAGTAAACACAGTAAGTTCTTTGTGCCAATTATCGCTATGGCATTGATTATTTTTAAGGGCGCAAAATGTTACGTTTGCGCCATAAGATACTGCGCTTAAACGGGATAAGCCAATAGCTCGATTTACTTTTGCGATATGGTTGTCAAGGCGGATATTTATGAGTAATGGCTGATAATTAAATAAAACTAAGTGGCACATTATTGACATAATGCTTAACACTACCATAGTTTCAATCAACGTGGTTCCTAGTCGCTTTGCTCCGTTGTTTATATCCTTCATCCTTGAAGTTCTCAATTATGACAAGTAGATTAAGCTTAGTTGACCCTAAATCAGATGCAAATATAGAGCGAAATTTAATCACAGGTGCCGCTCGTATCTCCGTTATAAAATGCCGTACCAGATTGGCTGATTGTCAGTGCTTTATTGTTTTTGTTATCTTTATTTGGACAGTAGATGAATGTGCCTGGGTTAGAGGTAATACGACCACTTGCATCAAATATCAATGAATTATCACCTGAAAATGTTAATTGATTATTGTCAGGGACTTCTTCCATAACTCTGAGAATTCGGTCTCCTCTGCGTGGGTTATGATCGCCATTACTATTACTATCATAAAAGACGATTATAGAGCCGTCATTCCAACTATCTAAGCAGGTCACTTTTTTGTCATTTTCTATGCTGGTTGTATTACCACTGCACACAACGATCAATGAATCGGTACTTGTGGCTTTTGCGCGAGCAAAGTTGATGTTACGTTTTAACTCCAGCAAATAATTTTCAGCTCGGTTATTTTCAAGCATGTCGCTACTATTCCAAAAAGCGATTGAGGCTAAAATTCCGACTATCGCAAGGGTGACCATCACCTCAAGTAATGTAAAGCCATGTTGTTGTTTGTTCATGTTCACCTCTGGTACTGGAGTGCGCTGAGTAAATCAGCGCACTTTGAAGAACTTATTTTAAACATAATTGTTCCAATTGATATAATCATACCATTGCTGACGATTAAATCACCGTAATTCAATTGCTTTGTTTGCTATGAAGTGCAGGATTGTCTAAAATCGATTCAATTGGCAATATAAGAGTAGCGACTAATAATGAAGAAAATTGAAGCAATAATTAAACCATTTAAACTTGATGATGTTCGTGAAGCGTTGTCTGATGTCGGTATTACTGGCATGACCGTCAGTGAAGTGAAAGGTTTTGGCCGTCAAAAAGGACATACTGAGCTTTATCGTGGCGCTGAATACATGGTTGATTTTTTACCAAAAGTAAAGCTTGATATTGTCCTTGGTGATGACGATGTTGACCGTGCTATTGAAGTGATCGTTAAAACAGCACAAACAGGTAAAATTGGCGATGGTAAGATTTTCGTCACTGACGTTGAGCGTGTAGTACGTATTCGTACTGCTGAAGAAGATGAAGACGCGATCTAATTTATTATCTGAGATTAAAAGTCAGACATAAAAAAGGCGCTACTTATAAACAATCAGTAGCGCCTTTTTTGTATATGTTAATTTATTTCTTTTTATTTAACTCTCGGGTCATTTTGGCGTGTTTACTTAATTCTGGTAAACCAAGCTTGTTGTAGCTTTTTTCCATCATTTCCAGTGCTTCATTTAAATAACTACTTTGAGAATAATGTTCTACGACGTATTTACCGCGATTTGCTGCTGCTAAGTAAGCTTCACGTTCATAGTAGTAATCAGCAACTTTCAACTCGTAACGTGCCATTTTGTTGAGTAACCAAACTAAACGTCTTTTTGCTTCAGGGGCATAGCTACTATCAGGGAAGCGATTGACTAAGGTTGATAAATCAGTAAAGGCAACACGGGTACGATTAGCATCACGGTCGGCTCTATCAACACCAAAATACTCTTGGAATGCGTTTTTATCGGCTTTAATATTTACTAAACCACGCATGTAGTACATATAGTCTAAATCTTTGTGGTTTGGATTTAGGCGAATAAAACGGTCAATTGTTGCAAGTGCTTGTTCAGTATTACCCGCTTGGTAATGGGCGTAGACTAAATCCATTTGTACTTGTTTTGACATAGGCCCAAACGGATAGCGTGAATCAATCGCACTCAAAAGCTCAATTGCACGCGCGTACAAGCCTGAATCAAGTGTTTGTTTGGCATCATCATACAACGCTTGCGCTGATTTATTAGGAACGCGTTGGATATCTTCTGCATCAGGTGCTGACGAACAGGCACCTAAACCAAGTAATGAAACTGTAAAAACAATGGCGAATGCACGTTTCCCTATTCTATTTATCATTTTATTTGTTACCTTCGATGTCTTCGGCTAGGCCAAGTGGGTAAAACCGAGTAAACTATGCTTATTATATAATGCTTTTATTAAAAGCGATTCTAACCCAGTCGAGCACAGCTTGCACTGGTAAATTGGGTAAAGTTACTAATGTCAGAGCAAATTTCTCTTCAAGCCGAGGTGCCAACTGAGTTAGGCGGTAAACGTCTAGACCAAGTATTGGCACAATTGTTCCCTGATTATTCACGTTCACGTATAAAAACGTGGATTTTGGATGATAAAATCACCGTGGATGGTGAAATTTTAAACACCCCGAGAGAGAAACTCTTTGGTGGTGAAACAGTCAATGTTGAAACTAGCATTGAAGCCCCACGTGAATACTTAGCGCAAGATATCAAATTAAACATCGTTTATGAAGATGATGATATTTTGGTTATCAACAAACCTATGGGTTTAGTTGTGCACCCTGGTGCCGGTAATCCTGATGGCACAGTGCTCAATGCATTGTTGCATCATTATCCAGATATCATTAATGTTCCGCGCGCAGGTATTGTGCATCGTCTAGATAAAGATACT
Organism: Pseudoalteromonas sp. SG41-1; assembly: GCF_014164575.1. Classification (NCBI taxonomy): domain Bacteria; kingdom Pseudomonadati; phylum Pseudomonadota; class Gammaproteobacteria; order Alteromonadales; family Pseudoalteromonadaceae; genus Pseudoalteromonas; species Pseudoalteromonas sp. SG41-1. Next base: position 30,822 of record NZ_JACJFL010000007.1, on the reverse strand, counting down.
ACCGGTTTGATGGTGGTAGCTAAAACAATTCAGGCGCAAACACATTTAGTTAAAGCATTACAGAAGCGTGAAAACTTCACGCGTGAGTATGAAGCAATTTGTAATGGCACCATGACCGCAGGTGGTATGGTTGAAAAACCAATTGGTCGCCATCCTACGCAGCGTACACACATGGCTGTGCATGAGCAGGGTAAACCAGCAATTACGCATTTTCGTGTTGCTGAAAAATTCCGTGCGCATACGCGATTACGTCTTCGTTTAGAAACTGGCCGAACTCACCAAATTCGTGTGCATATGGCATTTATTAATCATCCATTGATTGGTGATAAAGCCTATGGCGGTCGTCCACGTCCACCAAAAGGCGCAACACCTGAATTGTTCCAAATGTTACGTGAATTTAATCGTCAAGCATTGCACGCGGTAAAGCTAAGTATCGCACACCCAATTACGGGTGAAATGATGACTTGGCAGGCGCCAATTCCTGATGACATGGTTGCCATGACGCACGTACTTCGTGAAGACACCAAAGCTAATCCAAATATCGATTTTTAAGCTGCTTTAATGCTTTATCCTAATTGGACAGCGCCAACCAATGTAGGTGCTCTCAGTACAACTCGTCAGGGCGGTGTATCGCATGCGCCTTTTATGAGTTTAAACTTAGGCCTACATGTGGGCGATGATCAGCAAGCGGTATTAACGAATCGCGCACTTTTAGCTGCTCAGCTTCCTAAAGCACCGGTGTGGCTTAATCAGATCCATAGCAGTGAAGTCGTTGTTGTGGATGAGTATTTTGACCCACAGGCTAATTATGATGCGGATGCGCTGTATACCCGATTAAAAAATCAACCACTGGCAATTATGACAGCAGATTGCTTGCCGGTTTTACTTACCAGTGAAAGTGGTGATGAGGTGGCTGCTATTCATGGTGGCTGGCGCGGTTTGCATGCGGGTATTATCGCTAATACTTTGCGTCACTTTAGCAGCCCTGCAGAACAAATTATAGCGTGGTTAGGTCCTGCCATAGGTGCTGCAAAGTTTGAGGTTGGCAGTGAAGTAAAAGCGCTTTTCTGTGAACAATCAGCATCTCATCACACTGCATTTGTGGCGCAGGCGGATGGTAAATATTTAGCGGATATTTATCTGCTCGCAACCACACAGCTTATTAATCTAGGCATAAGAAATATTAGTGGTGGTGAGTACTGTACAGTTAGCAATAGCGAACAATTCTTCTCATACCGTCGAGATGGTCAAACAGGCCGTATGGCTTCTTTGATCTGGCGCAAGTAATAGTCTATTCAGTGAGTATATTTTCTCCTAAGCCTTGATCAAAGTGCCGAGCATACCCATTAATTAAGTAATTAGTTTTTTTAATAGGTAACCCCTTATGCGTTTAGATCGATTTACCAGTAAATTTCAATCTGCGCTCTCTGACGCTCAGTCATTAGCGCTTGGTCGTGATCATCAATTTATTGAACCAGTACATTTAATGTATTCACTCTTGCAGCAAAGTGGCTCAAGTGTGCGTGCGTTATTAGCCCAAGCCAGTGTGAGTGCCGATGAACTTAATACCAAGTTATCACAAGAGATAGAAAAGCTATTTAAAGTGGAAGGTGTTGGCGGCGACGTGCAGTTGTCAAATAACATGGTTTCACTGATCAACTTATGCGATAAGTACGCGCAAAAGCGTAAAGATAAATACATCTCCAGTGAGTTATTTGTATTAGCAGCGTGTGATGATAAAGGGCCATTGGGTGATATCTTCCGCGCTTTAAATATGACCAGCACTAAAATAGAAGCAGCAATACAAGCTATTCGCGGTGGTCAAAAAGTTGATGATCCGAATGCCGAAGATACCCGTCAAGCGCTGAAAAAGTTTACTATCGATTTAACTGAGCGTGCAGAGCAGGGTAAACTTGATCCTGTTATTGGCCGCGATGATGAAATTCGCCGCACGATCCAAGTATTACAACGGCGTACTAAAAATAACCCCGTGTTGATTGGCGAACCCGGTGTCGGTAAAACCGCTATAGCTGAAGGGCTCGCGCAGCGTATTATTAATGGCGAAGTGCCTGAAGGCTTGAAAAACAAACGTGTGTTATCGCTTGATTTAGGAGCCTTGGTGGCCGGTGCAAAATACCGTGGTGAGTTTGAAGAACGTTTAAAGTCAGTGCTTAATGAATTGGCTAAAGAAGAAGGCCAAGTGATTTTGTTTATTGACGAAATTCATACTATGGTGGGCGCCGGTAAATCTGATGGTGCAATGGATGCGGGTAATATGCTCAAACCTGCATTGGCTCGAGGTGAACTGCATTGTGTCGGTGCTACAACCCTTGATGAGTATCGTAAATATATTGAAAAAGATGCCGCTTTAGAACGTCGTTTTCAAAAGGTGCTTGTTGAAGAACCATCAGTAGAAGATACCATAGCGATTCTTCGAGGCTTGAAAGAGCGTTACGAGTTACATCACTGTGTTGAAATTACCGATCCAGCCATTGTTGCCGCAGCGCATTTATCGCACCGCTACATTAGCGATCGCCAGCTACCGGATAAAGCCATTGATTTAATTGATGAAGCGGGTTCGTCTATTCGCCTACAAATCGATTCAAAACCAGAATCATTAGATAAATTAGAGCGCCGTATCATCCAGCTAAAACTCGAAGATAATGCACTTGCTAAAGAGAAAGATGACGCCAGCCAAAAGCGTCGTTCTGAGATGCAGGAGCTGATCACCGATCTTGAAGCCCAGTACCGTGAACTTGATGAAGTATGGACAGCTGAGAAAGCCTCTTTGCAAGGTACTCAAGTAATTAAGGCTGAACTTGAACAAGCGCGATTAGACTTAGATGTTGCCCGCCGTGCCACTGATCTACAACGTATGTCAGAGCTGCAATACGGCCGCATTCCAGAATTGGAACGTAAACTCGACTTAGCTTCACAAGCTGAAATGCAAGAAATGAGCTTACTTAAAAACCAAGTGGGTGAAGATGAAATTGCTGAGATACTTTCACGTTGGACTGGTATTCCTGTATCGCGCATGCTTCAAGGTGAGCGTGAAAAACTGCTGCAAATGGAAGAACATTTACACCATAAAGTGATCGGTCAAGACGAAGCGGTAGTGGCAGTGGCGAATGCGATTCGTCGTTCACGGGCAGGGCTTGCAGATCCAAATAGGCCAATCGGTTCGTTTTTATTTTTAGGCCCAACCGGGGTCGGTAAAACTGAGCTGACTAAAGCGTTAGCTGGATATATGTTTGATACTGAAAGCGCGATGGTGCGAATTGATATGTCTGAGTTTATGGAAAAGCACTCAGTTGCTCGCTTAGTTGGCGCGCCTCCGGGCTATGTTGGTTATGAAGAAGGTGGCTACTTAACAGAAGCTGTTCGTCGTCGTCCATATTCTGTAATTTTGCTTGATGAAATCGAAAAGGCACATCCTGATGTATTTAATATTCTGCTGCAAGTGTTAGATGATGGTCGTTTAACGGATGGCCAAGGTCGTACTGTTGATTTTAAAAATACGGTGATCATCATGACCTCAAATTTAGGCTCAGATATTATTCAAGATCAAACCGGTAACAACGATTATGCAGCGTTAAAAGAAAAAGTGATGGGGGTTTTGGTTAATGAGTTTAGACCTGAATTTATTAACCGTATTGATGAAACCGTAGTATTCCACCCACTTGCTAATGAACATATCAAAGAGATTGCAGATATTCAGTTAAGCAAGTTACGTGAGCGCCTAACAGGAATGGGTTACTTGTTACAAATAAGTGATGCAGCTCTTGATCGAATTGCAGCCAGTGGTTTTGACCCGGTTTATGGTGCACGACCACTCAAACGGGCTATTCAACATACCATTGAAAACCCATTATCGCAGAAGTTACTCGCAGGTGAATATCAAAGTGGTGACATGATAGTAATTGATGCTGACGAAAATGGTTTAGTGTTCTCATCACGCTAACTGATTAACTGAGTTTTAAGGCCAGTGAATATGCTGGCCTTAAACTCGCTGCGAATAAAAAGTTATAAAGTAAATATTAAAGATAAACCCCTATCATTTAGCCGCGCTTAATTAAACCTTAAAAGTCAGTAAAATATCGTTAACTTTACGTGAGCCTTCGACAAGCTGTGCAGCACCTTTAGCGACATTAAAGCTCAACGTTAAGTTCTCGTCACTGTAACCTTTTATTTGTGTAATGTTGTCGCTAATATCGAGGCTGACAGTTTGTTGTTGCTCGGCGGCAGCAGATATTTGTGTCGCTAGTTGCGATATTTCACTTATTTGCGCGAAGATGCTATCCAGTTCAACTTGGGTATGTCCGGTGGTATTTACACATTCATCGGCTTGCGCCTTGGTGTTTTTCATGACCGTGGACCAGCTAAACAGGGTATCTTGAATTTCTTTAATAGAGCTATGAATTTGTGCAGTAGCACGTTGAGTACGAGAAGATAATGCACGCACTTCATCGGCAACTACCGCAAAGCCTCGGCCATGTTCACCAGCACGCGCGGCTTCAATTGCAGCATTTAATGCCAGCAAATTGGTTTGCTCTGCAATGCCTTCGATTTCAGTCATTACTTGACCTATTTTATCCGCCTCGGTTGCAAGGGAATTTGCGGTACTTGCCGCTTGTTCAACTTGTAAAGCAAGATCAGACACCATGGCACTATTGTCTGCAATGTGTAGTTTTATATCAGTGCAGCTTTGGTAAGTAATATTTACTTTTTCAGCGGTATGATGAGTGTTGCCCGATATTTCACCTATGGTTGCGCTCATTTGTGACATTGCGGTGGCCATTTGGCCAAGGCGTTGTCCTTGTGCGGCAATGCCTTTTTCAGTTAATGCTGATTGTTGGTCTAGATTAGCCGCAATACCGGTAAACGTGACAGTCGTATCTTTTACTCGTCCTAATACGGTACGTAATTTAGCATTAAGCATTTGCTGGTTATATTCACTAATACTAAATGGATAATGGCCGACATAGACATAGCGGGATACAGAATCATTATCTACCTTGAGCTGTTTCAGTGCTGCTGGTGTGAAAACTAATTCATCATAATTTAATAGCATAATTAGTAAACTAAATAGCGCGGTTATCAGTGCAACAGAAATAGATACAAAAGCTGCTAATAGTACTAAACCAATTAAGCCAATCAGTAGGGCTGCACTTTGGCGAACACCGACCCATTCACGCCAAGAAGACAACGATTTACCGGCAATTATTTTAGTGTATAGGCTTTGTGCTCGTCGTTTTAGTTGTTCGCTCGGTTTTGTTCGTACTGATTGATAGCCAACGAGTTGACCATGTTCAAAAATAGGAGTAACAAATGCATCAACCCAATAATAGCGGCCATCCTTGCAGCGATTCTTTACCATCCCGCGCCATGAATGGCCTTGTTTAAGTTTTTCCCACATTTCTTTAAATGCCGCTTTGGGCATATCTGGGTGGCGAACAATATTATGATTTTTGCCAATGAGTTCTTCAAGGTTGAAGCCAGCGATATTGCAAAATTCTTTATTCGCATAGGTTATCACTCCACGTACATCTGTAGTAGAGACGAGCTGCTGGTGATCTGAAAAGGTGACTTCTTCGTTTATTAACTGCTGACCCCGACGCATAGGTAGTCCTTAAACATGCTTTATTATTAGTGATGATTATAAAGTTCATACAAACGTAATGATAGCAGGTTCAGTGTTCACAGGTGCAAAATTGATCTTAAATAACTTTTTAGTGATCTAGAACAAAGAAACTTGTAAAAGCTGTATTCGTAATCGTGTAATTGCTGAATATATACATAGATATTATGGTTCTAGTTTGATAAGTCGGTAAGTCTCAGAGATGGATTGCAGATAGTAAACAATTAATTAGTCAGCATCTCGCATAACAGTGGTGTCATTAAAGCAATTGTATATTAGCTCTTACAATGGCAAGATTAGTAAAAATTTGGGTGTTAGCTTAACGGCCCGCAGCAAGTTTGCTTTACAAACATACGGTGACCTTCTTGGTAAATAGTGGAAATTAGAGTTATGCCATTATTAAACCTTGAGTATTATCAATTTGCCCCCATTGACTTAGGATTAGGCCACGTGGCTCGAGGAAGCATTTTTGACTACACATGATTTAACTAAAGCGTTAGCAGCGCTAGCCCCAGAACAGCATAAATACGCAATTAAAGGCATTCAACGCGGTATTGAAAGAGAAGCGTTGCGGATCAAGCCAAATGGTGTAATTTCACAGCAAGGTCATCCAAAAGGGGTTGGTTGTGCGTTAACTAACGGGCATATCACCACTGATTTTTCTGAGTCTTTATTGGAGTTTATAACACCCGTTAGTGAATCTGCTGAAGAAACGTTAAATCAGCTACAAGACTTACAAAAGTTTACCCTATCGCAGATGGGCGATGAATTATTATGGCCTATCAGTATGCCGTGTTTTATAGAACACCAAGATGACATTGTATTAGCTCAATTTGGTGATTCTAATATTGGACGCATGAAAACCTTGTACCGCGAAGGTCTTAAAAATCGTTATGGCAGCATGATGCAAGCGATTGCCGGTGTGCACTTTAATATATCGTTTCCAGAGTCATTTTGGCTGAGCTTACAAACGATTAAAGGCGATACTGGCTCATTACAAGAGTTTATTTCGGCCGGTTATTTAGGACTGATCCGTAACTTCAAGCGAGAACTATGGCTGATCAGTTATTTATTTGGAGCATCGCCAGCGCTGTGTAATTCATTTTTACAAGGGCGCAGTACGGATCTTCCTTTTAAAAAGCTAGGTAAAGGCACGCTTTATCTTGAAGTGGGTACAGCTTTGCGCTTAGGTAATTTGGGTTATACCAACAGTGCTCAGTCATCACTAAAAGTATTGTATAACTCACTAGATGAATATGTAGCAGGATTAAAAAGTGCGATTCATTCACCGTCAGATATTTATGGTCAGCTTGCTGATTATAAAGATGCCCAGCCTAAACAATTGAATAAAAATGTATTGCAGATTGAAAACGAATTTTATTCGCCAATTCGTCCTAAGCGCAATGCTAAAAGTGGCGAAACACCGACCGACGCACTGTTACGTGGCGGTATTGAGTATATTGAAATCCGAGCTTTAGATGTAAATCCATTTGCAGCAACGGGAATTGATATTGAGCAAATTCATTTCCTAGATGTTTTTCTGACTTATTGCTTATTGAAAGATTCTCCAACAATGGATTGGGATTCGCAACAGCGGAGCACCGAAAATTTAGATACGGTTGTAAGCCAAGGTCGCGCTTTAGAAGTGATGTTAAACCGCTCTGGTAATTCATGCAGTCTAGCAACGTGGGGAGCAGAGATCTTCGCACAGTTACAACAAGTTGCAGCCTACATGGATAATGCTTACGGCGTTAGCTATTACAGCGAAACGATTACTCGATTAAGCCAATGGATAGCAGATCCTGAATTAACATACTCAGGGCGCTACGTTAGTCAACTGAAAGGGTCTGGTATTGATAATGGTTATTTTGCCTTATCGTTGGCAAAAAGTTACCAGCAACAACATCAAGATACGCCATATAAAGTGTATTCAGACAGCTATTTAAAACAACAAGCAGATCAGTCAGTTATTGCTGAACGCGAGTTGAAAGCCGCTGATAATCAAACATTTAATGCATTTTTAGATGATTATTTTGCCACTAAGTAAGTTTGTAGCTAAGTAAGCAGGCAAAAAAACGCAGCCCAAGTTGGCTGCGTAAAGATTCTTCAGGGATAAACAATGCTAAACTGCGCATTCATAAAATATGACTTATATTTTTATAAAAAGTTCAGCGAGCATAAAAAAAAATGAAAAATAGTTTAATTATTTTATCGCTGGGGGCTCTGTTAACTGGTTGCGCAACAGCCCCTCCAAAGCAACCTAATGATATATGTAAAATTTTTGAAGAAAAAAGCGATTGGTACTATGACGCAAAAGATGCCCAAGAAAAATGGGGCTCACCTAAACATGTACTAATGAGCATGATGTATCAAGAAAGCTCCTTTAAACACGATGCTGCACCGCCAATGGAATATTTTTTGTGGGTCATTCCCACAGGGCGAGCAAGTTCAGCTTACGGCTACTCACAAGCAAAAACTCCCACCTGGTCTGATTATATTCGTGAAACGGGTAATAGCGGCGCCGATCGCGATGATTTTGATGACGCTATCGACTTTATGGGCTGGTTTGTTTATAAGACTCATAAAGTTAATGGCATCTCGAAGTGGGATGCCTACGCGCAATACCTAAATTACCACGAAGGCTGGGGCGGTTATAAACGCGGCACCTATAAAAATAAAAAGTGGTTAATGGCAGTGGCTAATAAAGTAAAAAATCGTGCAAGTCGCTATGCGGCTCAGCTTAAACGTTGTGAAGACGATTTAGATAAAGGGTGGTTAGAAAGGTTATTTAGCTGATCTGACAAGATTCAAGATTTTAAAAAGCCCGCACAGCGGGCTTTTTAGTATTAGTTTATTTCCCTGGGAATTGATGAATATGTACATCGCGCTGTGGGAATGGAATGGTAATATTTTCTTTATCGAAGGCAATTTTAACGCGTTCGTATAAACCAAAATACACTGGCCAGTAATTTTCAGAATCAACCCATGCCCAGACCAACATGCCGATATGGCTATCGCCATGCTGACTTACATGCACAACCGGTTGTTTTGCTTCATCTTTGAGTACTAACTCGTAGCTATTTAACACGCCCATTAGTACTTCTCGCGCTTTAAGCACATCATCACTGTAGCTAATACCAAACTCAATATCGACGCGGCGAGTTGGTTCTGCAAACTTGTTTTTTACACAGCCATTAGAAAGTGCACCATTTGGGATAATAATTTTTTCATTATCATAAGTGAGTAGTACGGTAACAAATATTTGAATTTCAACCACTTTACCCATATAGCCTTGGGCTTCAATGACATCACCAATTTTAAATGGTTTAAAAAATAAGATCAGCACACCACCGGCGAAATTCGCTAGGCTGCCTTGTAATGCCATACCGACCGCTAAGCCTGCAGCACCGAGCATAGCAATGAACGAGGTTGTTTCTATACCAATCATTGATGCGACTGAGATCAGTAATAGCAACTTTAAAATAACCGATAAGAAGGAGACCAAAAAATGACTTAATCCGGCTTCAAATTTTACCTTTGCCATTGATTTTTCAGCCATACTGGCAATACGGCCAACAAACCACCAACCAACAATTAAAACAAAGATTGCCAATAAAAATCGAGGGCCATAGGTCATTAGCATTTCAATCGCTTTGGTGTACAGGGTCTCGATAGAGATATCTTCCATTGCATTTTCCACATCTATAAAGTTACAAATATAATAGCCTAATAATTAACACTTTATAGAGAATAATGAACAAAAAATTTGTTGCGGGGATGAGCTGAGGGAGTAGAGTAACCATAGGTTACTCTACAGATATTGCTTATATTTTGCGCTTGTTCGCTTGAATGCGCACCAGTTTGATCATGTTCTCTTTTACTTCAACAACTTCAATCGGATAGCCTGCAATACGCAAACTCAAGTTGGCATCAGGAATGTCTTCTAAGTATTCGACAATTAAGCCACTTAATGTTTTCGGGCCATCAAGAGGGAACTCCCAATCCATTTCTTTGTTTAGATCGCGTACGTTAGCACCGCCATCAACTAAAAATGAGCCATCATCTTGTGACACAACTTCTTCACTTGGAGTACGTGTTTGCGTAGTGGTAAAGTCACCGACCACTTCTTCAAGAATATCTTCGAGGGTAACTAATCCTTGAATATCACCATATTCATCAACTACTAAACCGATACGCTCTTTTGATTGCTGAAATTTAAATAGCTGAGTATTGAGCGACGTACCTTCAGGAATAAAATAAATCTCACGAACTGCGCGAAGCAATGATGGTTTATCAAATTGCTCTTTCGTTAATAACCGCAGTGCATCCCGTGAGTGAATAAAGCCTACCGCATCATCAATTTGGTCACGATATAAAAGTACTCGCGTGTGTTGTGCATGGGTAAGCTGTTTACTAATTAGTTTCCAGTCATCATTGATATCAATGGCAACAATTTCGTTGCGCGGGATCATAATATCTTCGACAGTGACTTGCTCTAAATCTAAAATGGAGGTCAACATACTTTGGTGACGCGCGGGGATCAGCGCACCCGATTCATTCAGCACCGTTTTTAATTCTTCTTTACTCATGCTGTGCTCATCTATTTGTGCAGCACTAATACCAAATAGGCGTAATATGCCATTGGTCATCCAGTTAACGACGACGACAAATGGAAAGAGAATTTTTAGTAACCCTTTGAGTATCACCGAACTAGGAAAGGCAACTTTTTCAGGGTAAAGCGCAGCTAGCGTTTTAGGCGTTACTTCTGCAAATATAAGCACTACTAAAGTTAGTGCGCCAGTGGCAATAGCGATACCTAAATCACCATATAAACGAATACCGATAATGGTTGCAACCTGCGCGGCAGCAATATTCACCAAGTTATTACCGATGAGGATAAGGCCAATAAGTCTATCAGGACGGCTCAAAAGTTTGTTGACACGCTTTGCTGCGCGGTGATTTTCTTTAGCAAGGTGGCGTAAGCGGATTCTGTTAATTGACATAATGCCCGTTTCAGAACCAGAAAAATATGCAGAACAAAGTATGAGTATTCCAAGTATTATAAACAAAACACTTGTAGATATGTCGTCCAAAGAAGGATCCTTTTTTATTTAACCAATGCGTATTAAGCGGGAGTGAGCTGCCTGAGTCAAGTTAAAACTTATTCAGGATCACCTCTTGCACAAAACGACTGCCAAAATAAGCCAGCGTTAAAACAAAAGCAGCAGCCATGATAGCTAGTACGACCGGTTTCCCACGCCAGCCTTGCTTTAAGTGACCAATTGTCACCGTTGCAAACATAGCCCAAGCAATTAATGATAAAACAGTTTTATGAATAAATTCACTAGCAAACATGCCATCAAGAAAAATAAAACCAGATAATAACGCTAAGGTTAACAAAACCGTGCCTAGTGTTAATAAGTGATATAGCTGGCGTTCAACCACCATTAATGGCGGTAAATGGCTATGCACAATCGCTAAGTCTTTTCGTTTTAAACGTTTATCAATAAAGTAAAACTGTACGCCATATAAAGTGGCAATAATTAACACACAGTATGCAAGCAGGGAAAGCGAAATATGAGTGACTAAACCTATTTCAACATCAATACTTTGCAATAAAATATGATGCGGGATAAATAAGCTGGCAATTGTTAGCAAAGCAGCAAAGCCATAGACAACAGGCAGTAATAATGTGGCAGGGAATTTTAATGACACCGTAGTGACAGAGACCACAATCACCCAGCAGGTTAATAGTGATACATTAACAATACTTAAATCTTGGCCATCGGCGCGAAACACTGAATTCACCAGTAATAACATGTGGGCTAAAATTGCCACCGTGCTGAGGATAACCGTCAGCTTTTGGCTCGGACCTTGTTGGTGAAATAACCGAGACAGCACGTGAGACGTCGCGAAGATATAAAATAAACTGGCAATAATAGTTAAACTAATAATCAGCATAGTGCTTGGGCCACTCAATTTGAGTCAAATATTCCTTGTTAGAGTAAGGGCATTGTATTTTATAGTGAGGCAAATGCATAGAGTTTGTAAAAAGAAACTCAAACAGCTCACTTGAACACTGTATTGTGCGCCACCATTTACGGTATACTGTTTTTAATTAAAATTTTATTAATACTGATTATATGAAATCAGCGCTATTAATAGTAAGTGCTAAACTTGCGGCAATAACGTTGTTTGGGAAATTGGTATATCACGTTTGATCGGAACCTTTACATGTTTGAGAACCTCCAAGAACGATTAGGTAAAACCTTAAAGAATATCAGCGGCCGTGGACGCCTTACTGAAGACAATATAAAAGATACACTACGCGAAGTGCGTATGGCTTTTTTAGAAGCCGACGTCGCTTTACCCGTTGTTCGTGAGTTTGTTAAACAAGTTAAAGAGCGCGCGGTAGGTATTGAAGTAACTAAGAGCCTAAGTCCTGGGCAAGTGTTCATTAAAATCGTTCGCGAAGAGCTTGAAAAAGCCATGGGTGAAGCAAACGAAGAGTTGAGCCTAAACGCACAACCGCCAGCCGTTGTAATGATGGCGGGTCTGCAAGGTGCGGGTAAAACGACCAGTGTTGCTAAGCTTGCCAAATTTTTAAAAGAACGTAAAAAGAAATCAGTATTAGTAGTCAGTGCCGACGTTTATCGTCCTGCGGCTATTAAACAGTTGGAAACACTGGCCGATGAAGTAGGTGTTGAGTTTTTCCCAAGTGATATTTCACAACAGCCGGTTGATATTGCAAAGGCTGCTATTTCTCATGCGAAAAAGAAATTTATCGATGTTGTATTAGTTGATACCGCAGGTCGTTTGCATGTTGATAATGACATGATGGACGAGATTAAAAATCTTCATCATGCTATTAACCCAATCGAAACCTTGTTTGTGGTTGATGCCATGACAGGTCAAGATGCTGCCAATACTGCCAAAGCGTTTGATGAAGCATTACCTCTGACCGGTGTGATACTAACCAAGACTGATGGTGATGCGCGCGGTGGTGCTGCACTATCAATCCGTCATATTACCGGCAAACCTATTAAGTTTATGGGTGTTGGTGAGCGCACTGATGCGCTTGAGCCTTTCCATCCAGATCGTATCGCATCGCGTATACTTGGTATGGGGGATGTACTTTCATTGATCGAAGAAGTCGAAATGAAAGTCGATAAAGAGCAAGCTGCAAAAGTTGCTGAAAAAGTATTTAAAGGTGATGGATTTACTCTTGATGATTTTGCTGATCAATTAAAGCAAATGAAAAGCATGGGCGGCATGATGTCAATGCTTGATAAATTACCTGGTATGCAAAACCTGCCTGATGCAGTGAAAGGTCAGATGGGTGATAAAACCTTTATTCAGATGGAAGCGATCATCAGCTCAATGACGAAAAAAGAGCGTGCACGTCCAGAGATCATTAAAGGCTCTCGTAAAAAGCGTATTGCAGCGGGCTCTGGTACGCAAGTACAAGAGATCAATAAGCTGTTAAAACAGTTTACGCAGATGCAAAAAATGATGAAAAAAATGAAAGGTAAAGGCGGCATGATGAAAATGATGCGCGGCATGAAAGGCATGTTACCACCAGGAATGATGGGTGGCGGTGGCTCTAAATTTTAATGTTTTAACTGACGCCATGCAGATGTAGCTAATCAGTTAACTAAAAAGAGAGGCAAATAGCCTCTTTTTTTGTAGATAAATTATGCGTTGAAAGTTCTATATAGCCTGATTTAACGCGTAGATCATAGTTTAATCAACTTAACAGTCATTTCGAGTCACTTCTTACTTGCATTGTTGCTAAAAACTCGTACAATTCCCCAGCTCCCCATACTGGGGAGTAAATCTTATTAATGAAAACAGTCAATCTATTTAGAGGACGGTATGGTAACTATTCGTTTGCAACGTGGTGGCGCTAAAAAACGCCCTTTCTATCAAATTGTGGTTGCGGATAGCCGTTTCTCGCGTGACGGTCGCTTCATCGAGAAAGTAGGCTTTTTTAACCCAATTGCTAGTGGTCAAGAAGAAAAAGTACGTTTAGATTTATCTCGTGTAGAACACTGGGTAGGTCAGGGCGCATCTCTTTCAGATCGCGTAAATAAGTTAGTTAAAGACGCTCGTAAAGCGGCTTAATAGGCGTAAGTGTAACCATGAGTCAAGAGAACACCTCATCAATAATTGTCGTAGGAAAGCTCGGTGCCCCATATGGTATAAAGGGCTGGCTTAAGGTACATTCATTTACTGATGATCCCATAGGGATCTTCGATTTCAGCCCGTGGTTGATAGGGCAGCAAGGTAAATGGCAGACCTTAGAAGTGGTCGACTGGCGTCGCCACAACAAAGGCTTTATCGCTAAATTTGCGCAAGTAAACGATCGAGACGAAGCAATGGCTTATACCCATGCAGAAATCTCAATGGATGCAGCGCAATTACCAGAACTCCCGCAAGGTGAGTTCTATTGGCGAGATCTCATTGGCATGTCTGTTGTAACCGATAAAGGTTATGACTTAGGCATAGTTGATGACCTGATGGAGACAGGCTCAAATGACGTATTGGTTGTGAAAGCAAACAATAAAGATGCATTTGGCCAAGCAGAGCGTTTAATTCCGTTTTTAACTGATTCAGTTATCAAAGAGATTAAGCACGATGTAAAAGAAATTACAGTAGACTGGGATCCTGGCTTTTAATGAGTCAAACGAGTTCGTTGTGGGTAGGGGTTATCAGCCTTTTCCCGGACATGTTTGATGCCATTACAACGCAAGGTGTAACTGGTCGAGCAGTAAAAAATGGTCTGATCGACTTTAACTGCTGGAACCCACGAGATTATGCTATTGATAAGCATAGGACCGTGGATGATCGTCCTTACGGGGGCGGTCCAGGTATGTTAATGATGGTTGAACCACTAAAGCAAGCCATTCTTGACGCCAAACAGGCGGCAGGCGATGGTGCAAAAGTAATTTATATGTCCCCGCAAGGGCGCAAATTAGATCAGCAAGGGGCAAGCGAACTCGCAAGCTCTAAAAAACTGATTTTAATTGCCGGTCGCTATGAAGGTATAGACGAGAGAATAATAGAATCATACGTTGACGAAGAATGGTCAATTGGTGATTTTATTTTGAGTGGTGGTGAACTACCAGCCATGACATTAATTGACGCAGTAGCGCGATTAGTGCCGGGCGTATTAGGACACAACCAGTCAGCAGAGCAAGACTCATTTTCGGATGGCTTGCTGGATTGTCCTCACTATACACGGCCAGAAACATTGGACGACAAACAGGTGCCTGCTGTATTACTCAGCGGAAACCACCAAGAGATAGCAAAATGGCGGCTGATGCAGTCATTAGGCAGAACTTGGTTACGCCGTCCTGACTTGTTGCATAACCTAGCTCTGACTGAGGAGCAAGCGGTATTACTCGCGAAATTTCAGCAAGAGTACCAAAAAGCTTGTGGCTAGAAGACAGTTACACCTAGGAAAGTGAGAAACATAATGGCAAAAGTAAACCAAAATATTATTAAAGCGCTTGAAGATGAGCAGCTTAAAACAGACGTACCTGCATTTGGCCCTGGTGATACAGTGGTTGTACAGGTAAAAGTAAAAGAAGGTGCTAAAGAGCGTCTACAGGCCTTTGAAGGTGTTGTAATCGCTAAGCGTAACCGTGGTCTTCACTCAGCATTCACAGTTCGTAAAATTTCGAACGGTGAAGGTGTTGAGCGTGTATTCCAAACGCACAGCCCTCTTATCGATAGCGTAGCAGTTAAGCGTCGCGGTGCAGTTCGCCGTGCGAAACTTTACTATCTACGTGAGCGTTCTGGTAAATCTGCACGTATTAGAGAAAAACTTAACTAATACGCGCTGTTTATCAACGCAAAAAAACGGGTTGCAACCTTCGGGCTGCAACCCGTTTTGGTTTTTAGAGATGGTAAGTTAGTTAGGGTAAAGTTATCGAATTAGAAGGCTAGTGAGGGTAAAGTTAAAAGATTAAGATTGCTCAACGTTAAAGTGATCACCATAGCTTGATTATACCAATCGACTTAAATATTTAACCATTCTAGCGAGCTAAATAAAGCGCTAACTGCGTTATAATTTTTTCAAGTAGAACAACTACGTGTCAAAATTTACGCCTTGTTATCACTGTATTTATCTGTCGCTATAAATGCTCAGTAACTTAACACGATTGGTATTAGAGCACAGAGAAGTCCAGTAAAAAAATACCCATCCAAGAATTACTCATAAATCAAATACAATTAGGCCAACTTATAACTTATGGCTTAGTACTTAAAACTCAAATCCCAAATCTCAAATCCCAAATCCCAAATCCCATTCTTTTGCTTATTTAGCCTTTTAACAACTAAGCGATCCTGTTAGTATTTATCGTATTGATTAGTTTACTTTTATGTAAATTTAAATGTACGAAATTGCAGTTTCTAAGGTGGTAGTCGCGTGGCGGATATAAAAGAGTTAGATAAGTTAAGAGAGGGGATCGATGAATGTGATGCCCAGTTGGTTGCACTGCTGGCTAGACGTAATAGTATTACCGAGCAGATCGGCGCAATCAAACAACAAACGGGTGCGCCACTGCATGCGCCTGACCGTGAAGCTACTTTATTAGCTGCTCGTCGCCAAGAAGCGATTAACCAAGGTGTTAATCCTGAATTGGTGGAAGATATCCTACGCCGTATGATGCGCGAAGCTTACCAAAATCAACAGGCTAAATTAGCATGTAGCGCGCCACAGTTATCACCTATTGTGATTGTTGGTGGTCAAGGCGCTATGGGGCAATTGTTTGCTCAGCAATTTATCCGCTCAGGGTATGAAGTTAGAATACTCGACAAAGAACAGCAAAGTAACGCGCAAGAAATATTAGCAGGTGCAAAACTGGTGATGATCAGTGTGCCAATTAATGCCTTAGAAACAGTGGTCACTGCCTTACCTAAGCTCGATGATGATTGTTTATTAGTTGATATTACTTCAGTTAAGCAAGCACCGTTAAAAGTATTAAAAGCAGTGCATAGCGGTCCTGTAGTCGGTTTACATCCAATGTTTGGTCCTGATATTTCTCATTGGGTAAAGCAAACAGTGGTGGTTTGCGAAGGCCGTAACCATGAGATTGCCCAAGGTTTATTATCGCAACTGCAAGTGTGGGGCTGTCAACTTGTTGAACTCGATGCGCAAAAGCACGATGAAGCTATGCAAATTATTCAGGTTATGCGCCATTTAACCACTTTTGTATACGGCCAGTTTTTAGCAAAACAAGGTCATACCCTCGAAGAGCTCCGCAGTTGTTCGTCACCGATTTACCAATTAGAGTTGATGATGGTAGGGCGCTTATTCGCACAATCACCAGAGCTTTATTCTGACATCATGCTAGCGCAATTTGATAACGTAGAGCCATTACTTGCACAATACCAAGACACGTTTGCAAGTACCTTGGCCAAATTAAAAGCGGGTGATAAGGCCGCTTTAATTGATTCATTTGCGGATGCAAAAGCATATTTTTCAGATGCTACTGCGCATTTCTTAACGCAAAGTCGCAGCCTGTTAAACAAAGCTAACGATGCGAAAGTTCTTGATTGATAACCGCTGTGTGAAAAGTAGATAATGAAAAAGGGCTAATTTTAGCCCTTTTTTATATTTTACTTAGCGCTTAACTTTCTATATTCACAGCTTGCAGCGATTCACTTTGGTAACAGCCCAGTACGCGTACATATTGGGTGTGCTCTTTTAGCTCTTCTAAGGCTTGTTTAACATGGTTATCAACCAGGTTTGCTTCTAAATCCACATAAAATACTTCTTCCCACGGGTTGCCTGGGACTGGGCGTGATTCTAGTTTTACTAAGTTGATATTGTGTTCTTTGAAAATCATCAATGCATCAGCCAAAGAACCTGCTTGTTGCTTGGTTGCCATAATTAAACTGGTTTTAGTCGGGATCTGTTTTGATACATAAAGAGGCTTACGGGCAACCACAATAAAACGGCTATGATTTTCACGTTGATTCGCAAGGCCTGATTTAATTACTTCTAAACCCACATTTTTACCCGCTTGAGCTGAACCAATTGCTGCGCTATTAGGGGTATCTAATGCTAATTGCAGAGCGCTTGAGGTTGAATCGCAGGTTTCATGTTGAATATCACCTAAGCCTTGTAAAAAGCGACTACATTGAGCGAATGGTTGCGGGTGAGCAAAAATCTTACTGATCTGACTAAGCTCAGTACCCGGTGTGACCAGTAAACAATGTTCAACACTGTGGGTTACTTCACCAACGATGGAGACTTGTGCGTGTTGCAGTAAATCAAACACTTCGTTAATACTGCCTGAGCTGGTGTTTTCAATGGGTAATAAGCCAAAATCTGCTTGACCATTTTCAACTTTACCAGTGATCTGCTCAAAGCTAGAGCAGCCCATTTCAACAAGTTTACCTGGGCGACGGCTAAAATATTTATGACAAGCAAGTTGGCTGTATGAACCCTGACCACCTAAATAAGCAACACGGTGTGTTTCACTCATAGCATCTGGGTTTAAGTTCTTCTGTAACATGGCTTGTTGATTAAGTACTGAATCTTCTAAAATTGTTTGGAAAACGTTATTCACATAATAAGCGTCCAAACCAAGAGACTTACCATAACCGATGAGTTTCTCTAACAAGGCAAGTTCACGGGCCTCATCACGTATCGGTTTATTATTAGCAATCTTATATTCTACAACGCCGTGGCTAATACGGCGACGTTTTGCTAATAGCACTAATAGGTCAGAATCAATTTCATTGATATCGTGTCTAAGTGAATTAAGTACATCATTAGTCATTTTTGGGTTCCTCATTCCAAAAAATTACCTTTTGGGTAATAAAAACAAAAAAGCCTCCCAATTGGGAGGCTTTGCTATTCGGTTGATTTAATCTCGCAAACAGGTAAGCCTCTTCTATCTAAAGAAGCTAAAAAACGAAAAATGTAATTGCGAAAATATTATATTCATACTCTTAATGTATGGAGAGTGGGCTATAAAGTCAACACTCTAGCGGGTTTTATCGCCGCCAAAGGATAGTTTATTTTTGATATGGGATTTTTTCAGTAATTTCAACGAAAAATTTATAAATCTAAATAGGGATCTGGTATATTTATTTAGGTGAATTTAAATAAAAATAATTATTAAAAATAAGGTTGTCCTGTGGTGTATAGACGCCCACCATCACGCTTTGGTGTAAATTCGTTGAGTATGAAGCTTTCGCTGTTAATTTCGGCAATTTGTTTAATTGCTGGGATCTGTGCGGCGGTGTTGATGCTAAAATCAGAAGAAAAACAATTGGTATTTGAAGAACATGAAGTTCTCAAGCATTCCAGCGAACGTCTGATCCGTCAGTTTAATACTCTGGTGAAAACCAAAATTAATATTGCGGAGCAAGCGAATAACGTCGTCTCTAGCCAATTATTCTATAATTCCTCGCAATTGCTCAGTAGCCAAAGTGCGCAGCTCAGCTTTGACCCCGATGGCAGTATTCGCAGCGCCTCTGATGATGGTTTATCTGCGGCTTTTATGCCACAAGATAAGTACTCACCTTTTTATAAAAAACTCATTAATGATTCTGAATCGTTATGGAAAATCGTAGCGCCTACCTTGATCCAAGATTTCTTTAACTTTTATTTAATCACCAAAGATAATTTTATCCGTATTGCGCCACCTAATTGGGCTCTGAATGTTCCAGGCTCTCATCAGTTTATTGATAATCAAAGTTTTAATTACGCTAAAGAAGCGCTTAATCCAACCCGTTCGGCTGTGTGGTCTAAAGTTTACTACGATAAAATTTGGCATAAATGGGTGGTGAGTTTACTGGTGCCAGTTTATCTTGAAAATGAATTTTTAGGTGTTACTGGCAGCGATTTAGCACTCGATACGCTTATTTCGCAATTACCGATCGGTGATAAGGAGCAGCACTTATTTGTTTTTGATAGCCAAGGGCAATTACTTGCTCATCCTGATCTGAATAAAAATCTTTACGAAACCTACGGTAAAGCAGGCAAACCATTACGTACTCATGATTTTGTTAATGGCGATCTACAAGAGCTGATCAATCAGACTATCAAAATGCATTTACCAGAATACGCAGACTCTTTTGTACAAGATGGTGAAACGCACATCATTAATATTCGTAAAGTTGATAATTTAGACTGGTATATTGGTATTTACAAAAAACGTTCATCAGCACTTTCAGCGCTTGAAGAGCTAAAGGTGAAGTTTTTTGGATTGTTTATTTTATATGCCATTTTAGTCGCACTGTTATTACATCAAGCACTTTACCAACTCGTTTTACGCCGTATTCATTCTTTAGTTTATGCGGTAACCAGTTTTGGCAAAGGGCACTTACAAATTGAATTTCCAAAAGAAAACAAAGATGAAATTGGTACTTTAAATGGTTCTTTTCGCGATATGGCGATTGAAATTCGTAAGCTTATTGATGGTCTGAATCAGCGTATTACAGAAAAAGAAATTGCCGAAAAAGCCGCTAACCGATTATCTAAAGCAGTTGCTTTCTCAGGCACGGGCGTAGTGATCACCGATCAAAACTTCGTGATTGAATACGTCAATCCAAAAATGTTAGAAATGACTGGGTTTGAAGAAAACCATTTTATGCAGTCACCGCTATTAAGCATTATCGCCAAAGAAATGGCTATTTTGGTTGATGACATTGATATCGATTTACGCAGCCGAAATTATTGGCGTGGCGATACTTTGATCCAAGGTTTAGATAAAAAGCCAATCTGGGTATCGCTCAGTATCTCACCAATTCGCGAAGACGGTGGCAGCATCACCAGTTATGTTGCCTCAGCACAAGATATTTCGTTTGTTAAAGAAAGCCAGCGAAAAATGGAGCAATTGGCTTATTTCGACACCTTAACAGGGCTGGCTAACCGTACTTTCTTTAGAATGCAATTACGTAAGTCAATGGCGCTTGCAGAGCGTGGCCATTATGCGTTTGCTTTATTCTATTTTGATTTAGATGAGTTTAAGCGTATTAACGACACACTTGGTCATGATGCCGGTGATCAGCTATTAGTTGAAGTTGCTAACCGTTTGAAAAAACGACTGCGTGCGGAAGATACAATTGCCCGTTTAGGTGGCGATGAGTTTGCAGTTTTACTTAGTGGTATTGAGCGTCAAGAGCATGCAATGGATGTCGCTAACACTATTCAAAAAACATTGAATGTGCCAATTATGCTTGGCAATAACGAGGTCATTATTAGTGCTAGTATTGGCATCACAATGGCGCCATACGATAGCCAAGAAGAAGACCAGTTATTAAAACACGCTGATTTAGCTATGTATGAGGCCAAAGCAAAAGGGCGCAATACTTATCACTTTTATAGTCAAGAACTTGATGCCGCTGCGAATGAGCGGCTGTTTATTGAAAATGAACTGCGCTTAGCAATCAAAGCTCGGCAATTTGTGATTTTTTATCAACCACAAGTTGATAGTCGCACGCAGCATGTGGTCGGTTATGAAGCCTTGATCCGCTGGTTCCACCCAACTGAAGGGATGATCCCGCCTACCAAGTTTATCCCAATAGCTGAGGCAACAGGTTTAATAGTTGAGTTAGGTGCTTGGGTGCTACAAGAAGCGTGTGAGTTTGCAGCAAGATTAGCAGCGCAAGGGCGAGAAAATAATATTTCGATTAACCTCTCTGCTCGTCAGTTTAAAGATGCTAAGTTAGTGCCGTTGTTGGCATCGATTATTAAGAAAACCAAGGTGCCGGCTAAGCAGTTACACCTGGAATTAACCGAAAGCATGCTAATGGGGAATGTGGAAGCGGCAATTTCGCAATTACATCAGTTAAAAGCGCTTGGGGTGTCAATATCGATAGATGACTTTGGCACGGGTTATTCGTCATTGAGCTACTTAAAACGTTTTCCGGTTGATATTTTAAAAGTTGATCGCTCGTTTGTTAAAGATATACCGGATGATCCAAATGACATGGAGATCACTGCGGCAATTATAGCGATGGCACAAAAGCTAAAATTGAATGTGGTAGCCGAAGGCGTTGAGACTATAGAGCAAGTGGAGTTTTTACAAAACAATAACTGCTTTATAGTGCAAGGTTATTACTACAGCCCGCCTATAGCAGAGCAAGATTTGCCAAAGCTATTTGCAAAGCTTGATGATTGAGTTAAACACATGTTTAATCTAACTCAAGTTAGTTAAAATACCAAAAGGCACCATTTAGGTGCCTTTTTGCATTAACCTATCGCGGGGATTAAACCTGCCATCTGCAGCCCTTGGGCGCTGATAATAAGCACGCCGCAAAGCGCCGCTACTGCCAGACCAAAATTACCACCACGCACTGTATAGCCGCCTTTATCGCTGCTACGCTGCTTATAAACCATTGCTACGGGTAAAAACACTGCTAGTACGACTAAAGCGATAGCTGCATAGCCAAGCGCCATAATAAAACCTTGTGGGTAAAACAATGCAAATCCTAATGGCGGGATAAAAGTAATGAGGGCTGTTTTTATCCGATCTTTATTACCATCTCCTTTTTTAAAGGCATCAGCAAAGAAATCAAATAATCCTAGGCTCACCCCTAAAAATGATGTTGCCAGTGCTAAGTCTGCAAATAGGTTAACTGCAGTGGCAACAGCTGCGTTATTAGCGATACTGGCAATACTTGCCACAAAGCCTGGTAAGCCAGAGCTTTTTAGTAATTCAGCTTGACTCATCATACCTTGGCTGATCAACTGCCAAAAAATGTAAATAACCAGCGGCAAAGCTGCTCCGGCGATCATGACACGGCGTAAGGTTTTAATATCTAAACCAACATATTTAACGATCGATGGGATCGAACCATGAAAACCAAAAGAGGTAAATACTACCGGAATAGCTGATAAAATAAGGCCTTGTTCAATGGGCATTTCGAGTAAATGTTGGCCATGAACATACGGGGTTAACATATAAAATAAGCTCGCCAGTACCACAATTTTGATGCTAAATAACACTCGGTTTAGCTTATCGACCTTACTGGTGCCTAAGGTAACAACTGTGCCTATTACAATCGCTAGAATGATTGAACCTACTTGCGGAGCAATATCGAGGCTAAAGCCGTTATTTATTTTTTCTTGTAGTTGCGCACCACCACCTGCAATGTAAGCTGAGCAAAGCGCATAGAATAAAAACATCACCGAAAAATTAGCCAGATATTGGCCGCGTTTACCTAGCCATGATTTTGCTAACGTATTTAGCGTGGCATCGCGATCAGCATGTTGATGTAATTCGAGCATTAATAATGCGGTATAAGTCATTAACGCCCATATTGAAATAATTAATGCTAATGCGGTTGTAAAGCCAAGTCCCGCAGAAGCGATTGGTAGCGCCAACATCCCTGCGCCGATAGTGGTACCTGCAACAATTAACATGCTGCCTATTGTTTTATTTTTAAGCACTTTTTGCCCCTAAAACATCGTGAGAGGCAGGCAAGATATAACTAGTTGGCACAAACTTAAATAGTTTTGTTACAAATCAAAGAAATTAAATGTAACTTATGATTTACAAGCCATCATTGTGAAGTCAGTTTTTGGTATAAAAACCACTCTAGCAGTTGACTTATTAACCAGTTCTGCTATTTCTATAAATTCAATTTATTATTAAGAATACTATTTATATGCAACAAGTTAACCGAGCCCTAACCATGCGCCCATGGCTGAATCTATCAGTTGTGCGCCCATTGCTGCGCTGCGGTTAAGTTGTTTTTTACTAACCGCGATTTCAAAGCGGTTAGTGCTGTATCTCCTTCCTCTTTGTTATCGCCACTTTGCTAAAAGGATCCGCTTGTGAGCGTTAAAGCATCATATTTTTTAATGGTCTTAATTTGGTCAACAACGCCTTTGGGAATTGTTTGGAGCAGTGAGTCTGTTACACCAACGCTCGCGGTATTGTTACGGATGTCGATAGGATTAGTGCTGGCTGCATTAGTTGTGGCGATTGCTAATATTCGTGTCCCTTGGCACCGTCGTGCGTGTTTTTTGTATGGTTATTCGAGTATCGGCATATATGGTGGCATGCTGTTGAGTTATATGGCAGCTAAAACAGTTCCATCAGGGCTGATATCATTAATGTTTGGTCTGGCACCAATTTTATCTGGTTTATTAGCACAGCGATTACTCAACGAGCCAAAATTCAGCGTTGTTAAACTAATTGCGTTAGCATTTGCGCTATTGGGGTTATTTTTGGTAAGTGAAAAACACATGCAAGGCTCATTGATGCAAATGCAGGGTTTAGCTTACGTATTTATGGCTGTGTGCTTTTTTAGTTTAAGTGGGGTGATGATCAAGCGAATAAAAATTGCTATTCATCCAATGGCGACCACATTTGGTGCATTAGTATTTGTTACGCCCTTATTTTTTATTACTTGGTGGTTGTTCGATGGTGAGCTCAATACGAGTACGTGGACAGTAAAATCACTGTGGTCAATTGTGTATTTGGGCGTGTTTGGCTCATTGGTTGGTTCGCTTGCTTATTTTCATGTGTTACAAAAATTACCAGCTAGTACCGTGGCGCTAACCACCTTGATCACACCAAGCTTTGCGATTGGCTTAGGGGGCTGGTTAAATAATGAAGCAATTGATCAACAATTACTTATTGGTGCTGCCATCATATTACTGAGCTTAGCGGTGTTTCAGTTTGGTGATGGTTGGTTGAAAAAAAGAGCCACGTTTAAAAAGCTTAACCCTTAACAACAGTCGTCATGTAGCTAAAAGGCATTACTTCTTTTAGCTACATTTTCTCAATTTGTATCACTAAGCGGCGGTTTTTATCGCGGCCCAAAATATTATCGTTAGTCGCTACGTGACGTTTTTCACCAAAGCCTTGCGTTTCAACTTTAGTTTCATCAATTCCTAGGCTCACCATATATTCTTTGATCGCTTGAGCTCGTTTTTTAGACAGCTCTAAGTTGTTCCAACGACCACCGTAGCTATCTGTGTATGAGTCAATCGAAATAGCCGCAATCGTCGTATCGTACTTTAAATACTCAGCAATTTTATCTAAACGTTGTTTTGATGATTTAGTAAGTTTACTGGTATTTGGTTGATAATTCATAATCGTGAAGGAAATATCTTCAAAGCTGTATGGCAGTAATTCATCGCGGCATTGTAAAAATGCCCAATAGGCTTGTTTAAAATTAATGTTCGATAAGCCAACGGCAATTTTATCGGCACTATTTTGCCAGTCTTGGTAATAAAAAGTAGGTTGGTAGCCTTTTTCAAGCTCGGTCAACATTTCCCATGCCGTTTTGTTACCCAGTTCGCCGTCAAATTTTCGTAGTAATTTCATGTCAGCAATATCACGTGCTGGTAAACCTGCTCGCCAGATTGGCGGGACTGCTTTTAAACCAGCAATACTGTAATTGTCAGGACGGACAACCATATCCAAGTTAAATAGCAGGTCTTTATTTTTGCTCGCGGTAGCGCTGAAAATAGCTTCGCCATAATATGGAACTTCATGATTTAATTGGCATTGTAAGCGAGTTGTTTTTACAACTTCCCATTGTGAGTTATCTGCCGTGGCTGTGTACTGGCGCATTGCAGCGCTGGCCGTATCTGAAAGGCATGCAGTTGCAATGCTTAGACTGATAAACAGCATTGAAAGCTTCATTACGGGATCTCCAACAATTTATTACGCCAATATCTTGGCAAAAGCTGCATTTACAGAGGCTAACAGTCATCAAGGTGTCGTTAGCTAGCTCTAGTTCTAGTTAAGTAAAGCAAGTTATATGCCTAAATGTAAGTGTTAATTTAATCTGTAAAGCGCTAGCCTAGCCACTATGATTTTTGACATAATAGCCAGCTTACTCTGGCAAACCAAGAATACTATGGCAAATACTGAACAAACTCTTTTCGCAAAACGCTTTCGTGGCTTTTTCCCGGTGGTTATTGATGTTGAAACTGCAGGCTTTAATAAAGTAACCGATGCACTGTTAGAAATTGCGGTGTCAGTATTAAAAATGGATGATGAAGGCCTACTCAGTATTGATCATACTGTGCATTTTCATGTTGAGCCATTTGAAGGCGCAAACATTGAACAAGCCGCTATTGATTTTAATGGTATTGATCCTTTCTCGCCATTACGTGGCGCAGTATCTGAAGAGGAAGCGATCAAAGAAATTTGTAAAGTGGTACGTAAAGCTCAAAAAGCTGCGGGTTGTCAACGTTCAGTCATAGTGGCTCATAATGCGGCGTTCGACCATGGTTTTTTAAATGCAGCAATAGAACGTAATAATATTAAGCGTACGCCATTTCATCCGTTTGTTAGTTTTGACACAACCTCATTAGCGGGTTTGGCACTTGGTCAAACGGTACTTGCTAAAGCATGTCGTGCAGCTGGCATTGAATTTGACAACAAACAGGCTCATTCAGCATTATATGACACCGAACGTACGGCAGAGCTATATTGTTTGATAGTTAATCGTTGGCAACAGCTGGGTGGCTGGCCTTTAGCTGCAGAAGTGCCGGAAGATGCAGAGCAAGCTGGTGACAACGAAGACTCAGCCGTTAAAACGACTGAGTAATTTTACCTTCGCTCATTTTAACTAAGTGGGGCGGATAAATACGCGAAAAGTGTTTTGAATCTTTTGCGATTTTTAGCTCCACACCGGGATGCATTAACTCATTAATTTTTAAACGGCTAGTAGCTAAAAGCTGTGCTATTTTTTGTTTTACTAGATGTTTTTTACGTTTGGTGTTGGCAATACGAATATTAATTTGTTGCTCGCTGGCACTAATTTTGTCTAAAAATAATTGTCGTTTTGCTGGTGCTGGAATTTTAACTGCTTTTTTACGTGCTTGCTTTAATGCTGCGGATTTAGTGGCTAACAGTTTTTCAAAATCGGCAATTTGCAATTGTTTTTGTCTCAAGTCATGCCAATACTGCGCGATGAAAACTCGGGTTTTTGTGCCCGATGGGGCACCTAGCTCTCCGGTTTCAATTCGCATGGCATCTAAAATATTGCCGCCAATAATTTTACCGCGCGGATTATTTGCTTTACCAACGCGGATCAACCGCCGAGCACTCAAGTCACAATGTAATGCTTGTCGTTCAATAAAGAGATCTTGTTCGCTATGAATATGGCAATACTGGGCATAGCCAATTGAAATAGTCCGAGCGGCTTTAATTTTGCAAGTAAACGCTTCGTCATTTTCACGCTTACGACCAATTGCACCGAGCATAATTGTGACCGCACTGGCACTTTCGATCTGGCCTGATTCAACAAATCCCAATACCGTGATATCACCACTGGCACGCACGTGCATACCATCTTTTATATCGCCACTGATAATTACGCTGCCGTCAAAATCAACATGACCGGTGCCAATATCAACATTATCAAAACACAACACGTCATCAACGCGCATGCCACGCGGGAGGGCGACAGGCACACCTTTACAATCTGCAATCAGTACATTGGGATTAGTTGGATCGAGTTTAGTGCCTTCAAATGGTTGTAATGGTAGATCTTTACCTGGTATGGCGGGCAGCACATCACCAAATACCGTATAACCATCTTCCCCAGGAGTTGCAGCAACACGCTGCATTAGAGGAGTGCCCGGTTTTACAGTGATGATCGCGCCTAAATTGCGCATATCGACCTTACCACCTTCTTTTGCTTGTGGACTCAATACACGATCTTGTGCTGTAGCGCACAAACGTACAAATTTAGCGTCGCTGCCTTCTTTTGGTCTACGACCATGAGCAACAATCGCTCTATAGGAAACACCCGCAGGCTTGTCAAATTGCTGACCTAAAAAATTGTCCAGTGCACGAGTGCTAATGCCATGTAATACGCCAGCATCAACGAGTGCTTCGCGAGCCTTGTCAATCGACATTAAGGCCCCACCTTTAGCAGTGGTTAATGTGGCTTCAGCGACCATATTTTTTTCATCAACCTGAATGAATATCGACGCATCGAGTGCACGAGCAACAATTAAAGAATCATCCTGATAGTTTTTGCTCGGTGAGAATAACTTACCAATATTTGCACTGACTATATCGAAATCAGCGAACGGGGACTGTTCGATTAACTCAATAAGTTGCGCGCTAGTCACTGGGAAACCACTATTTTTAGGGTGCTCAAGCAGTGACACAAAACCCGTTACAGGGTTATGTATAAACAACGACATTTATCGATTTCCTATGTAATATGCCTGTTTTTATTATTTTTATTTAGATGCTTTAATTTACATGCTGCTCGACTAAACCGTTTTTGGGTATTTTCAAACTAACACGCTGCTGAGCATAACCCCTAAGCAATGTTAAGTAAATGTTATTTTATTGTTTGGTGCAATGAAGAGGATTAACATATATTTGCATATTTAATCAGCAACGCCATAGCAATATAAAATAAAGCATAAAAGGGCCTTGAGTATCAGCGCGTTACTCGGTTATACTGGCTGCACGCTCTGAATGAGTTTACTAATTCAGGGGCTGATTAGGATTCGACGGAATTCAAGAAGCCCAAGGTGCATGTCGAGGTGCGGTTTGCCTCGTTAAAAAGCCGCAATTTAAAGTAATCGCAAACGACGATAACTACTCTCTAGCAGCTTAGGCTGGCTAGCGCTCCTTCCATGTATTCTTGTGGACTGGATTTTGGAGTGTCACCCTAACACCTGATCGCGACGGAAACCCTGGCCGGGGTTGAAGCGCTAAAACTAAGCGGCCTCGCCTTTACTTACCGTGTTTGTCCGGGACTTAAAGGTTAATTAAATGACAATACTAAACATGTAGTACCGACGGTCGAGGCTTTTCGGACGGGGGTTCAAATCCCCCCAGCTCCACCAATATCGGTTTTTAAATTCGTTGATTTAAAAACCCTAAAAAACCCAGCAATTTGAGCAATCAGGTTGGTGGGTTTTTTTATGGATTTCATTTATATAAAACAGCGGGTTTTCTGTACAAATAAAGTTTTAAAATGCTATTTTAATAACCACAGGTCAATTAACTACCTAAGTAATGAATATAAATAATGCCTAAATACACACCGCCTTTTACCCTCAGCAACAAAATACTGACTCTAGTTGCGCAAATCAGTGAGCAAATAGGAAGGTTAACCATACAACAAGAGCAAGAGAAACTGCTGCGGTTGCGTAAAGTTAATCGTATGCGCACTGTACAGGGGTCACTGGCAATTGAAGGCAGCACCTTAACACAACAGCAAATTACCGCGATACTCGATGGCAAACGGATAATTGCACCACCTAAAGAAGTACAAGAAGCACATAATGCAATCAGTACCTACGATGCACTTGCAAAATGGCAACCAGCAAATAGTAAACACCTACTAGCAGCACATCAGTTGATGATGAAAGGTTTAGTTAAAGATGCGGGTATGTATCGTCAAGAAGGCGTAGGGGTGATGTCCGGTGAGCAAGTTGTACACATGGCACCGCAAGCTGAGCGCGTACCAAAACTAATGGCAGATTTACTGCAATGGCTAAAACACAGTGATGTGCACCCACTCATTGCTAGTTGTGTATTTCATTATGAACTTGAGTTTATTCACCCGTTCTCTGATGGTAACGGGCGAATGGGGCGTTTATGGCAAACACTAATTTTGTCTAAGTGGCATGAGGTGTTTGTGAATATTCCTGTAGAAAGCATGGTGTATCAACATCAAGATAATTACTATTTAGCGATTCGCCAAAGTACTCACCAAACCGATAGCGCTCCTTTTATAGAGTTTATGCTGCAGATGATTTATGACGCAATCTTAGAAGCGAATAACACTCCATTAAATGACGGTTTAAATGACGGTTTAAATGACGGTTTAAAACTCACAGCTCTAGACAAGGAAGTTATTAAGCTAATAACTAACAATACGCATATTACACATATGCAATTGTCAGATGAGCTTGGTAAATCAGTAAGAACAATTGAAAGGCGCATTAAAATTCTAAAAGAAGCAGGGTTGATTAAACGAATTGGCGCTAAAAAAACGGGGTATTGGCAAGTTCATGATTCTCTAAAGTAGATGTTAAGCGTGGCGATAGCTACCGCATCACCTTTATTAATATCAAGGGGAAAAAGAACCGCACAGTACCAATTAGTGAAAAGTTGTTTAATGAGATTCCCCAAAAGTCAGGGCCACTATTTGCTGATTGTCGAAAGGGCGGTAAATAAAACTGATATTAATTTACCAAAGGGGCAGTGTAGCCATGTTTTACGACATACTTTCGCAAGTCATTTTATGATGAACAGGGGAATATTTTAGTGTTACAACAGATGCTTAGGCATGCAAAGATTGAGCAAACAATGTTTTACGCGCACTTTGCACCTAGTCATTTAGAAGACGCTATTAAGTTAGGGCCGAAAATATTTTAAAACTGTCATCAGTAGGTTAGTTATAATAATTATTATTTTTTAGGCATTAATTTATGAGCAAAGCTAATAACTCAATTGGGATATTAAAATAAACGATGACATCGATGATGAAGCACCTTTGTCATCAGCATTTGAAGAAAACTACGAATTAATAAAGTTAAACTGTGAGCCAGAACTGAAAAGTCAAATTGATAGAGACGGCTCGCAAGGAATTAACAGGGTAAGTTTGGGCATCTAATTGGGGGGTTAGGCAACTTCATTTATATTTAAACCAAATTTCCTTATTAAAGAGATATGTTTTTTTAGCCCTTTAAACGTAGCATTTTCGTCAGTATTTGACCAATAACCACCTCGAACATTCTTCCACCCAAACTTTTGCATTAGGGTGAGTGTAATTCGGTTTTCTTCGACTTCTGCTTGTTTCCAGTCTGTAAACGTGCTGTCCCATTGTTTGATAATTTCTGTGGGAGGAAACAGCTTAGTCCATGCGGACCCCTTACCTTTAAAATACGCTTTTCGGGGTCTATAGATTGCCCAACGTAGAGTTTAGAGTTTTGCAACTTTAAAACGTATAAATATATATTTGTGCCACGATTAGTGTCCATAATTCGCTCCCAGTCTAACACACAATGGTCGGAATGGCTTTTTGCGTTATTTGCCAAACCATGACAATGAAACATTGTCGTAGTTAAATAATTATAGCTTGATTATTTAACAGGGCAAGAGCATGAAAAAAATCTATGATTTCAATATCTTTTCAAGGTAATCTGTACTGCGCATAGCTTTTTTCTGTTTTGCGGGCATGCCTTTATTAAAGCTTGTTTCTGCTTTTAGCTGATT
>NZ_JACJFL010000079.1:0-10214 GCF_014164575.1 Pseudoalteromonas sp. SG41-1 | reverse complement strand
TTGACCTTTGACCTTTGACCTTTGACCAGCATAAACAAAAAAGGCTGCACAGTGCAGCCTTTTATTCTAGTACTAGATAATGAATCTAGTGTGTATAAATATAGTTTAACCTACATTTTTACGTGCATTGCGGAACATACGCATCCATGGGCTATCTTCGCGCCACTCATCTGGGTGCCACGAGTTAGCAACCGCACGGAATACACGTTCAGGGTGAGGCATCATTACAGTAGCACGGCCATCAGCTGAAGTAATACCTGTGATACCTTCTCGCGAGCCGTTCGGGTTAGCAGGATATTGTGTCGTAGGGTTACCGTAGTTATCAACAAACTTAACCGCTACAGTACCTGACTCAAGCGCTGCTTTCACTGCTGCATCATTAGCAAACTCAGCATGACCTTCACCGTGAGACACAGCGATAGGCATACGAGAGCCCGCCATACCGTTGAAGAATACCGAAGGATTCTCTTGCACTTCAACTAAGCTAAAACGTGCTTCAAAACGCTCAGATTTATTTGTCACAAAGCGTGGCCAATGTTCAGTGCCAGGGATCAACTCTTTTAATGTTGATAACATCTGACAACCGTTACACACACCTAAACTAAATGAGTCTTGGCGCTCAAAGAAGCTTTGGAACTGCTCACGTGCCATATCATTAAATAAGATTGATTTAGCCCAACCTTCACCAGCACCTAACACGTCACCGTAAGAGAAGCCGCCACATGCCACTAAGCCTTTAAACTCTTCCAGACTTAAACGCCCTTCAAGAATATCGCTCATGTGTACATCAACTGCCGCAAAACCAGCACGGTTAAATGCAGCTGCCATTTCTAAATGCGAGTTAACACCTTGCTCTCGTAAGATAGCCATTTTAGGCTTAGCGCCTGTCGCAATATACGGTGCTGCCACATCTTCATTTAAATCGAAGTTTAGTTTAACGTTAAGACCAGGGTCTTTAACATCAAACTTGGCATCAAATTCTTGCTTAGCACAATCAGGGTTATCACGGCGTGCTTGCATTTGGTAGGTGGTTTCTGCCCAAATAGTACGTAATTCAGTACGCGTATTACTAAGTACAGGGTTACCAGCGCGGTTAAATACCACACTGTCGTCACTGTTAAGTGTGCCAATTTCATGGCTGATTGCAGCAATGCCATGTTCAGCAAATACTGCGTTCACGACCTCTAAATCACTGTTAGCAACTTGGATTACCGCTCCGAGCTCTTCATTATAAAGTGCTTCAATGTCAGAACCTGTTAAACCATCTAAATTAACAGTCACACCAGTATGACCCGCAAATGCCATTTCAGCCACTGTGGTAAATAAACCACCGTCTGAACGGTCATGATAAGCAAGTAACTTATTATCAGCGACTAACGCTTGCATTGCATTGTAGAAGCCTTTTAGTAATTCAGGGCTATCTACATCTGGCGTTACATCACCTAATTGCTTATAAACTTGCGCTAAACTTGATGCACCTAGTCGGTTTTTACCAGCACCTAAGTCAACCAAGATAAGTGAGGTTTCACCTTTATCTGTACGTAGCTGCGGAGTAACCGTTTTACGTACATCGTCAACACGACCAAACGCGGTGATAATAAGTGATAATGGTGCTGTTACTGACTTCTGCTCGCCATTCTCATCCCACTGGGTTTTCATCGACATAGAGTCTTTACCCACAGGAATGGTTAAACCAAGCGCAGGACAAAGCTCTTCACCCACCGCTTTAACTGCTTCGTAAAGACCCGCATCTTCGCCAGGGTGACCAGCTGCTGCCATCCAGTTAGCAGACAACTTAATGTTTTCAAGCGGTCCAATGTTAGCACAAGCAATATTGGTTAATGATTCAGCTACGGCCAAACGTGCTGATGCACCGTAATTAAGCAATGCTGCAGGTGTACGCTCACCAAGAGACATTGCCTCACCATGGTAAGTGTCATACGTTGCTGCAGTTACGGCACAGTTAGCAACTGGCACCTGCCAAGGACCAACCATTTGGTCACGAGCAACTAGCCCTGTTACTGAGCGGTCACCAATGGTGATCAAGAACGTCTTTTCAGCAATCGCAGGTAAACGTAATAAACGTGTTGCCGCTTCACTTACGTCAATATTTGCAGTATCCAGCGCTTTACCAATAACTTGTTGAGATTGCGCTTCACGGTGCATTTTAGGTGCTTTGCCTAATAACACATCCAGTGGTAAATCAACGGGGTTGTTACCAAAATGGCTATCTGCAACGGTTAAATGACGCTCTTCAGTCGCTTCACCTATTACAGCATATTGCGCACGTTCACGCTTACAAATGGCTTCAAAACGGTCAAAATCTTCAACCGCGACAGCAAGTACATAACGCTCTTGAGACTCGTTACACCAGATCTCATGCGGTGCCATGCCCGGCTCATCATTCGGAATATCGCGCAGTTGGAATTTGCCCCCACGACCACCGTCATTAACAAGCTCAGGGAATGCATTTGATAAACCGCCCGCGCCCACATCGTGAATAAACGCGATTGGGTTAGCATCACCTAACTGCCAGCATTTATCGATGACTTCTTGACAACGACGTTCCATTTCTGGGTTTTCACGTTGTACTGACGCAAAATCTAAATCTTCATTTGATTGGCCTGACGCCATTGATGAAGCAGCGCCGCCACCTAAACCAATGTTCATCGCTGGGCCACCTAACGCAATCAACTTAGCGCCAACAGGAATTTCACCTTTTTGTACATGGTCAGTACGAATATTACCTAAACCACCTGCAAGCATAATTGGCTTGTGGTAACCACGCACCTCAAGGCCATTATGACTGGTTACTTGCTCTTCATAAGTGCGGAAGTAACCGACTAAGTTTGGACGACCAAACTCATTATTAAACGCAGCGCCACCCAATGGGCCCTCAGTCATAATATCTAATGCTGTAACGATACGAGCAGGCTTACCAAAATCAGTTTCCCACGGTTGCTCGTAACCAGGAATACGTAAGTTTGATACAGTAAAGCCAACTAAACCTGCTTTTGGCTTAGAGCCACGGCCTGTTGCACCTTCATCACGAATTTCACCACCTGAACCGGTAGCAGCACCAGAAAAAGGTGCAATCGCAGTTGGGTGGTTATGGGTTTCAACTTTCATCAAGATTTCAATGTTCTCTTGATGATATGCATATTCACCTTCAGGATTTGGGAAGAAACGACCCGCTTTCGAACCTTTCATTACTGCGGCGTTATCTTTATAAGCAGATAATACGTTTTCAGGGTTTAGCTCGTAGGTATTTTTAATCATTTTGAATAGCGATTTAGGCTGAACTACACCATCGATGGTCCAATCTGCATTAAAAATTTTATGACGACAATGCTCTGAGTTTGCTTGTGCAAACATAAATAATTCAATGTCGTTCGGGTTACGCCCTAACTTTTGGAAGTTTTCTACCAA
Organism: Pseudoalteromonas sp. SG41-1; assembly: GCF_014164575.1. Taxonomy (NCBI): domain Bacteria; kingdom Pseudomonadati; phylum Pseudomonadota; class Gammaproteobacteria; order Alteromonadales; family Pseudoalteromonadaceae; genus Pseudoalteromonas; species Pseudoalteromonas sp. SG41-1. The sequence continues at coordinate 6,785 of NZ_JACJFL010000079.1, read as the reverse complement.
GTAATCAATTTCGTCATCAGCAAGGGCAAAACCTTGCTCAACGTTTGCAGTTGCTAGCGCTTCACGGCCGCCGGCTAAAATGTCAACTGATGACATTTGACTCGGTGCATCAGTACGGAATAACGTCGCAGCGTCGTCCATTGCGCTGTGCGTTGCTTCGGTCATGCGGTCATGTAATAGGGCTGCAACTTGATTTAATTGCTCAGCGTTTAAGTCACCTTCAACATAATAAGCGATGCCGCGCTCAACACGGTGTACTTGAGTTAAGCCACAATTATGTGCAATATCCGTCGCTTTTGAAGCCCATGGCGAGATTGTGCCAGGACGAGGCGTTACTAACACCAAAGTGCCTGCAGGTGTATGTTCGGCAATCGTTGGACCATAGGTAAGTAACTTCTCAAGCTTAGTTTGCTCATCACTTGACAGCTGTGCGGTTAGATCTGCAAAGTGTGCATACTCAGCGTATACATTAGTGACTGGAAGTTGCGCCTGTTGGCAACGGGCTAAAATTTTCTGAACTCTAAAATCGGAAAGTGCTGGTGCACCACGAAGGATCAACATAGGTATTTTCATCCGGGGTTAGGGATTGAACGATATTTTAGGCGGGTATTATATACTCAAGTAACTCGGAAATACAGGTTAAGCAGGGAATTAAAATTGCGGCAAGAGCGCTATAAGTTAGCATCGTTTATTACTAATAATGCCTAGTGGCAGATGAAATATCAAACACAGTAAAGTCAACTATGACAAATCGCCAAGTGACGTCATCGCAAAGTTTTGATATAAGGGTGTAATAGCATTCAAGGGGCACAGTATGTTTAAACAAAAGCTAATAACAATCATTACGTTAGTAATGCTTTTGTGTGCCTGCGATATGCAACAGCAGCAATCTCAACTTAGCCAAATAAAAACTCAAAACAAAATCAGAGTGGGTACGTTAGCTGGAGCAAGTAATTATTATCAAGCAGTGCAAGGTGAACAAGGATTTGAATATGAGTTAGCCCAAGAGTTTGCAGATCACCTTGGGGTTGAACTGGAGATGGTGCCATTTTTTAACTTATCCGACATGTTTTCACGCTTAGATAGCGGCGATTTAGACTTAATAGCCTCTGGTTTAACGTACAATAAAGTACGCGCCCAAGATTACCGTTTTGGCCCAACCTATCGCACAATTAGCCAAAAACTGGTTTATAAACAAGGTAGAGTAAGACCTCGTGATTTTGATGATCTAACCGATAACCTGACAGTACTTGCCAAAAGTAGCCATTCATTGGCACTGCAACAAATTAAACAAACTCACCCCAATTTAAATTGGCGCGAAACAGAAGATCTCGACGAAGAAGAGCTATTACAAGCAGTGATCGATGGTGAAATTGATTACACTCTTGCCGACTCACATACCCTATCGTTGTTTCGTCGCTATCACCCTAATCTTAGTATTGGTTTTTCTGTTACTCGTAACGATCCCATTGCTTGGCTGCTGCGCAAAGACGGCGACGATTCGTTATATGCGTTAATGGTGCCGTTTTTTGGTGAAGTAAAACAAAGTAATCAGCTTTATGTACTTGAAGAAAAATATTTTGGCCATGTCCGCCAATTTAACTACGTTAATACCCTTGCCTATATTGAAGCAATTAAAGAAACACTGCCAAAATATCAACCTTGGTTTGAGCAATATGCAGGCAGCCTAGATTGGCGATTACTTGCAGCTTTAAGTTATCAAGAATCAATGTGGAATCCGCGAGCAAAATCCCCCACAGGAGTTCGTGGTATTATGATGCTCACTCGTGATACTGCAAAGCAGGTCGGCGTAACTAATCGTCTTGCTCCTGAGCAAAATATCAAAGGCGGCGCAGAATATTTGACGAAGCTAGAAAAACGAATTCCCGACCGCGTTCCTCAGCCAGATCGTACTTGGCTAGCTTTAGCATCCTATAATATTGGTTGGGGTCACGTGAACGATGCTCGTATTATTACCGAGCAGCAAGGTGCTAGCCCTGATAAATGGGCTGATGTGAAAAAACGCTTACCGCTATTAATCAAAAAACGTTACTACCGTAAAACCAAGTATGGCTATTCGCGCGGTGACGTTGCAGTCAAGTATGTGGATAATATTCGTCGTTACTACGATGCACTAGTTTGGTTAGATGAAAATGACGCGATCAGCACACCGACTACTGAACCCGATGATGCAGAACAAATAGATCAACCTACTACCCAAGCTGCTGAGATTAAAAATCCAAAGCCTGCCACAATACAAACCACGGTCTCCCCAACAAAAGATGACAGTATCGATGAGCAAGCACCGCAAAAAAAAGATAACGGCGAACAATAAAAATAACTTTAAATGCGATAGGTACGCGCAAACTAAAATATCTATTTACTTGTCATCAAATGATCACTAATGTGTAGTATCAAGTATATAATTAACTTATATCTTTTCTCACTCTCACATTTTCAGGAGAAACCATGCTGAAACGTCGGCGTACACATTCGTTCAAACGAAATGTTATTTATTCATCATCTACCCGTCGCAGAATAATGCTGCGTAATTTACATAGAAAAGTAATTTGGCGTCGCAGAATGTTTGCAATGCAACAAATGGCAGAGTTAAGCATTGCAGCACCTGCAGGTTAAGCCTTCAGGTCACGCAAAGCTTTCTTTGCAGCTTTTATTTCTTGACGGCGGCGTTTAAAAAAATCAGAAATAGTTTGCCCACATAACTCACCTAGTATTCCGGCCTCAACTTCAACCTGATGATTTAATCTAGGATCTTGTAATAGATTCATAATAGAGCCTGCTGATCCTGTTTTTTCATCCGCAGCACCAAACACTAAACGTTTGATACGACTGTGTACTAGCAACCCGGCGCACATAGAGCATGGCTCCAACGTGACGTATAAAGTACAATCAATCAAGCGGTAATTATTAACGACCTTGCCACCTTCGCGTATCGCAATCATCTCTGCATGAGCAGAAGGATCGTTATCGGTAATCGAACGATTATAGCCAGCTGCAATCAACTGATTATCTTTGACCAGTACAGCACCGACAGGAATTTCATTCAACTGCTCCGCTTTTTTTGCATACTCTAGAGCTTGCGCCATCCAATATTGATCGTTCAATTGTTCACTCATTGACTTAATCTTTAACTAATTATTGTTTAATTATACTCACTTAGGCCATTAAAACGCTAAATATACTGATTAGTGATAAAAATAAAACAAATTAAAACAGCTTTAACATGGCTCACCCCGTGCGATTTACGATATAATCTCTCGCTTTTTTTATTTAGCTCACAACACACGGGTAGCAAATGAAATTTCCTGGACGCCGCAGGCATAAACATTATTTTCCAGTGGAAGCCAAAGATCCACTTACTAATCAACTCAACGCCAGTGATAAGTTGCAACGCAGCTACATCACAGGGATAGATCAAATCGTAGTTGATATAGAAGCTAAAGTCGATCAAGCTTTCCTTGACGAATTTCAACTGCGCCGAGGTATGTCGCAAGTTATTGATAGTGATATAACCAATGCATTATATGACCGCTTAAAACTCAACGATATGATCGATTATGAGTTTGCAGGCGGTACTATCGGCAACACTATGCACAACTACTCAGTATTAGCGGATGACCGCTCTGTACTACTGGGTGTGATGAGTGAAAACATTAAAATTGGTAGCTACGCTTATCGCTTTTTATGTAACACCTCAAGTCGTGTCGATCTCGACTACTTACAACCGGTAGATGGTCCGATCGGTCGCTGCTTTACACTCATTGACGATACTGGTGAACGTACTTTTGCGATCAGCGCAGGGCTGATGAACCACCTACGACCTGAATCAATCGATCAGGAGTTAATAGAGAACTCATCGGCATTAGTGATCAGTGCTTACTTAATGCGTACGCAAGGTTCTGAGACGATGACAGAAGCAACAATGCAAGCTGTCAAATATGCCAATGATGCTGGCATCCCTGTCGTACTCACTCTTGGTACTAAGTTTTTAATCGAGCAAGACCCTACTTGGTGGGCTAGTTTTGTTGAAAAACATGTTGATATTTTAGCAATGAATGAGGAAGAAGGGCTGGCAATAACTGGCTTTGAAGACCCTCTACTTGCTGCTGATAAAGCACTTGATTGGGTAGATTTAGTGATCTGTACCGCAGGTGAAAAAGGCTTGTTTATGGCAGGCTACATCGATGAGCAATTTAAACGAGAAACAGAATACCCATTGCTGCCTGGCGCAATACCAGATTTCAATCGTTATGAGTTTTCGCGCGCTATGCGCAAAGTTGACTGTCAGCAGCCAATTCGTGCATACAGCCATACAGCGCCATTTATGGGTGGTCCAGACTCTATTAAGAACACCAATGGTGCAGGAGATTGTGCATTAGCGGCGGTACTACATGACTTATCGGCAAATGTTTACCATAAGCTCAATGTTGGTAATTCAGCTAAACACCAGCAACCGGCAATGACCTACTCATCATTAGCACAAATTAGTAAGTATGCTAACCGTGCCAGTTTTGAGGTGTTAGTACAGCATTCACCGCGCTTATCTCGTGGTTTACCTGAGCGTGAAGACTGCCTCGAACAGGTTTATTGGGAGCAGTAACAACTCCCAATACATATTAGTTAAAAAATAGAGATATCAAGTTTTTTAGATAGCAGCTCAAGGGCTGCTATTCCTGCCACCGAGTTGCCAAATGAATTTAACCCTGGCGACCACACAGCCACTGTAAACTTATTCGGTAACACCGCTAATATAGTGCCCGATACTCCTGATTTACCCGGCATACCAACCCTATAACCAAAATCGCCCGCCGCATCATAGAGGCCGCTGGTAAATAATAATGAGTTGAGCTGTTTGTTTTGCAGACTTGAAAGTACGCGTCTATTAGACACGTTATCTATCCCTTTATTGGCCAGAAAGTTATATGCTTTAGCCAATTCGACACAATTGAGCTCTATTGCACAAAAATTAAAATATGCCCATAACACATCGTCAACTTCGTTTTTAAAGTTACCAAAGGACTTCATTAAATGCCCCATAGCAGCATTACGATGACGAAATTCATACTCAGAATTAGCGACCTTTTTATCAATCACTATGCCCTTATTTCCAGACAATAACCTAAATGTTTCTAACATTGAATGCATAGGTGCAGACAAGCGGCTATATAACGCATCACAGGTAACGATAGCACCGGCATTTATGAAGGGGTTACGCGGTATACCCTTTTCAAACTCAAGCTGAGTCAAAGAGTTAAATGCAGTACCTGACGGCTCTTTGCCGACTCGTTGCCATAATTCATTACCATAGCGCTGCAGCGCTAACGTTAACGTCATTACTTTAGAAACAGATTGAATTGTAAAGCGTTGCGAGCAATCGCCTGCGCAAAATGTCTGGCCATCAGTCGTATATATAGCAATAGAAAATTGGTTAGCATCAACCTCAGCCAATGCTGGAATATAATCCGCCACTTTACCTTGTGATAACAGTGGTTGCACCTCAGCGGTAATTTCATTTAAGACTTGTTGATAATCAGAGGTAGGCAAGGTAACCCTCATTGGCATTGAAAACAGAAATAAAATTCTACCATATTAGAAGAAAAGCAGACTGACTTTATTACTCAAATAATACCTAATAAAACACGCTTACAGTCACTTATTAATAATGCTGATTTGCCTTTTACTTACAAAGAGTGCGAGCTTGCCTATCACTTATAGAGGGCGCTAGTTTTCAAGATTAGAAAATGACAGTACACGCATGTCAAAGGTTAACGCTGACGGCTCGAAGCCAATAGCTTTCCTGCAGACGTAAAAAAGCCCGACTATTGCTAGTCGGGCTTTCTCAATTTAGATCCTGTCAATGTCGTGGTGCCCACAGCGGTAGAGAGTCACATAGCAAATGTATAGAGTCGGCTTTAGGCTCTTATTCTTTTTTACCTAAAACATATTGCCTTTCACCTCGAACCTTTATTTTTACTTTATTCCAGACGTAAAAAAGCCCGACTATTGCTAGTCGGGCTTTCTCAATTTAGATCCTGTCAATGTCGTGGTGCCCACAGCGGTAGAGAGTCTCATAGCAAATGTATAGAGTCGGCTTTAGGCGCTTATTTTTTTCCTTTTACCTATTACCTTTCACCTCGAACCTTTATTTTTACTTTATTCCAGACGTAAAAAAGCCCGACTATTTCTAGTCGGGCTTTCTCAATTTGGAGCTTGGCGATGTCGTAGTGCCCACAGCGGTAGAGAGCCACATAGCAAATGCGACACTATCTTTGTGTCGGGGCGGCCTTGTGCGGGGCTCGCCTTCGAGCTGTGTATAGGAATACACATGCCGTAGAGCATAGGATTGCAAGAGCGGTCACTAGTGAGTTCGGCATGGGGTCTTGGCTTGGTGTTTTAACTTTGTTCCAGACGTAAAAAAGCCGCTTCATTTCTGAGCGGCTTTCTCAATTTAGATCCATGGTGCGCTACGCAGTAGGATGTCGTGGTGCCCACAGCGGTAGAGAGCCACATAGCAAATGTATAGAGTCGGCATTAGGCGCTTATTCTTTTCCTTTAACCTGATGCCTTTTACCTCGAACCTTTATTTTTACTTTATGCCAGACAACAAAAAACCCGTCACATCGCTGTAACGGGTTTCTATTATTTGGAGCCTGGCAATGTCCTACTTTCACATAGCAAATGCTACACTATCATCGGCGCTGTTTCGTTTCACTACTGAGTTCGGCATGGGGTCAGGTGGGTCCAAAACGCTATTGTTACCAAGC
>NZ_JACJFL010000078.1:1253-10646 GCF_014164575.1 Pseudoalteromonas sp. SG41-1 | reverse complement strand
CAGTTTCTTCTTGTAGCTCGCGGATTAATCCTTGCTCTATGCTTTCACCTTCATCAATGCCGCCGCCAGGCAAGCTGAAATCTTCATAGCGGGCAGTGTACATTAATAAAATATCAGTGCCTTTTGAAAAAAACAAGGATGAAATATGAATACAAAACAAAAGGACTTATATAACTTAGAAAAAGAAAAACATTTAGAACTTGATAAGTTTTACACAAAAAAATCAATAGCAAGAAAATGTTTTTTAGAATTAAATAATACGCTACACACACTTAATAGAAATGAAGATGTATGTTTTATAGAACCATCAGCAGGATCAGGCGTTTTCTTAGAAGTCGCGGGGCGATCTCGTTCTATCGGTTTTGATATAGAACCAACAGCAGAAGATATTTATAAAAATGATTTTTTGAATGGTGATATATCTTCTTTCATTACAGACAATACCGTTTTTTTTGGCAACCCACCTTTCGGCAAACGCTCAAAATTAGCACTTGATTTTATCAACAAGTCTTTTGAATACAGCGATATTGTAGCGTTTATCTTGCCAGTACAGTTTAGAAAATGGCAAACGCAGAAAAATGTAAACCTGAATGCCAAGCTGGTACTTGATCTTGACTTACCTGAAAACGCTTTTGAGTTTTGTGGTGAAGATTACTCAGTTCGTTGTTGCTTTCAAGTTTGGTTATTAGATAACAAAACACTACCTGATCTAAGGCTGAAAGAAGCACCACCAACAACACACAATGACTTCGAAATGTATCAATATAACAATACATACGGAGCATTAAAGTTTTTTGATTATGACTGGAACTTCGCAGTATTGCGTCAAGGATGGGGTGATTACAGTGAGTTGTATTTTGATAAAGACGAGTTAAGTAGAAGTAAACAATGGATCTTCTTTAAAGCGAAAAACAAAACTGTTCTAAAGCGTTTAATGAAGCTTGATTTTGAAGCCTTAGCAAAGTTAAACACTTCGGTTAAAGGCTTTGGTAAAGCTGATGTAGTTAAAGCTTATACAAAGCTTTACGGACAAGGAGAGTGCGATGAATAAGATCAACACTCAAATCGTCCAAACGCTACAAAGTCTAAGAAGCTTTAAGAAAGGTACACAGGGAGGTCATAAACTTGAAGACGTATTAGCTCAACAATTAGAAGCTAACTTAAAGAAACATAAATTTAAGCTTATCAATGCTAAAACATTCAAAGACTTTTACCCTGAATATAAAGAACATTGTTCTACTGATTTTGATTTTTCAAAAGTACAGTTAGACAGTGGTATTCAAGACGATAACCTTATCATAGAACAACCATTAGGCTCACAGAACACCCCTGATATTCTTATCATACATAATAAAATAGGTTTACCTATTGAATGTAAAACAAGCAAAAGTGATAAGATTACATGGAATAGCGGCTACCCACGAGAAAATTATATTTACCTTTTTAATAAATATGACGGTATAAACGCAGGTACAACATACTTTTTAGGACAAGATAGTATTCTTCCTTCCGTAAGAGATGAGTTGCTAAAACAAGATCAAATACATAAACAACAAGCAAAGGCATTCAATAATATTTTAAAACAAAATTATAATACTGAATGGAGTTTGTACCCACGCCCAATGTATACATCGTCAACAAAGTACTTCGACAACTTAAATATAAAAAATAATAGAGAGAAAAATGTAGAAGATTATATTTTAAAATACGTTTGGAGTATATAAAATAAACCCTTTATATAATATATATATTGATTATTTATAATAGGTATGATATATATATGTTATTCAAAGGGGAGAATGTGGAAATGGGTAAATTTGTAGAAGATTTAAAAAGTAAATTATATAGATTAAAAGACGATGAACTTAAAGAAAAGTTTTTAAACGGTGGTTTAAAACCAGTCAGCGTTGATTTTAAAATGGACGTTGATTATATGAATGAAGTTAAACTCAATTATCAAGATAAAACATTAGCAACTATTCATGGTGGCTGGACACTTAACACAGAACATAAAATTAAAAAAGAATTTACCGCGCAATTGTGGCTTCATGATAACAACAACATTATTGCCGCTATCAAAGATAAAGAAACTAATAGCAACGTTGTTTACCGAAGTTATACCCCTGAAGAGTTTTCTTCTACTGATAGTCCTTTATATGATATTGACAAAAAAGGCGATTACGACACGTTAAAAGAGAGAGATAGAGCTTTTGTTAAAGAGATTAAAAACGCTGTTAAACGTGACTCATTGAAAGTATTACCAGAACCACATGAACAATCATTCCTTCTACAAAGATTGATTAAAGACACACACGTTTTTGCTGAATTGAAAGAAAGAGATATATCTACAACAGCACTTTTCAAAAAAGAGCTTAACAACTTCGCTAAACTACACATTGATAGCGACTTATACCCACAACAATTCACCAAGTCGTTAGACATTCCTGATACTGTTATCGACACTATGATTGAAAACTCATATCAACACGTAAACTGTGAAGAGTTAGTCCAAAAGTGTGTTGATTTAGATAAAGGTGATTTGAAAGGCGTTTTGAAGTACAACGTCAATCTTGGTAATGCCGAAACAGGTATAGACAAGACAGCCAATATCAAAATGAAACTTGGTAAAGAAGGTTATGAAACAGTAATCAAAATGGTAGCAGGTGATAAGCAATTCACGTTTGGCACTGATCTTCTTGAAAACAGTAATGACAGACTAAACCTTGTTGATAGTCTAAACCTAACAATCACAGAAGCAGCAAACGAAGCTAACGCGATTATCTATCAACCCAATGCTTTCATTAACCAGATAAAAAACATAACACCTTGCCTAAGCAATGCTTGTAAAGGCATTGATAAAGACTTACCGTTTGAAACTGTTAAAGAGAAGGTTTTACAAGGAATTGATAACAAAGCACAAGAACTTGGTTTAAACGACCACAAAGCGTTATTAGGCGTATTTTACGGAACGTCTAACATTGAAGATAAACACGTAGATACAATAATCAACCAAGTAGCAACAAACCACGTTAATAAAATTGATGTTGACGAGTTAGCCCCTGTTTATTCACATTTGAATGATAACCAGCTTAAAAGCTTAGTCGTAGACTTTACAGGACTATCAAAACTACCACGTTCTACCACTCAAAAGATCTTGAAAGACTTAAAGACAGGTGATTTTTCGAAGCAAGCGAAAAGCTATCAACGTGTGAATGGTGATTTCCATGAAAACCTATGTGATAAAAACGAAGAAGAGTTTTTAAGGTTATATGTTGAAAGTAAAGTGTCTTCAAAAGAAGAGCTAAACAATTTAGATAAATATGATCTAAGTCGTTCTTTGGCACAATATAGAGAACATAACAAACATATACAAAAGAGTGTTGTTAAAAATAGAGTGTTAGAATTTTAAAAAAAACGACATAATTATATTTATGTCGCTTATTTCTTTATTTTTTCATTATTCTGTGTACGTGGTAAAAGTCTTCTTGATCTACATGTCCAATAGCTAAAATCATATTATGATTAATTTTTAGGTGTTTAAAGATAATACCATTTAACTTTCGCATTATTTCAGGGCTTGCTTCCTTAATCGTATAAAAATCTTTATCACCTATAATTTTATTCAGTTCTTTATTAAATAACCTTACATCACCTTTAAAATTACTTTCTATAAAATATTCGGCAATCTCTTGTGGCATATCGAACAAAAAATCATTATTTTCAATGTAAAACATATTTGTATAAAAAACGTCATCAATTTCCAAAAGAAAGAAAACATAAGCTAAATCATTGTATAACTCTTTCGATTTTAGATTGAGCTTCTTGAAGTGGTTATTAAAAGCTTTTAGTTCTTCACTTGGATCAAATACATTTCTTGTAAAGAATGATCCATTTTCATTTTTATAACAAACTATATTTTTTTTAGTATCTTCATTCTCTTTATGTTTTTTTGATTTAGAAAAAAGGTAGTTAGAAAAGTTTTTTACATGATTGTCATCAAAAAAATTCTGTTGTCGTTGTTGCGGTATAAAAATCATAAATAATCTCCATTGTTGTTTATATATTTTTATCATAAAAAATAAAACAATAAATAGTTGCTGAAGGTTATTTTAATTAATATAATGTATATAACTTCTTTAAGAGATATATATTTATGAAAAAATTAAATGGTCTTCTCATTAACCCTTTCACACAACGTATAGAGCAAGTCCAATTCAATCAAAACGATTTGGAAAGCAAATACACTCTTCTTAATTGTCGCTTAATAGACGCTATACCTATGCCAAATGGCGATGCTATCTACTTCAATGATGAAGGCTTGTTTGAAGAAGCTGACACGCCTTACAGCAATCAAGAAGGTTTAGCCGCATTCTTTATAGAAGGCATTACAGCCGCACCAATAGCAGGTTTAGGACTTGTGGTAGGCACTGTGATCGATACAGGTGAGGACTGGCATTGTAAGTCAACGACTTTTGATTTTGTTGATAAGCTTTCTTTTGGCATTATAAAAAAAGAATACTGAAGAGAAAAAGGCTACTTATATAAGTAGCCAGTTTCAAGGGAGATGAGATATACAACAAGGAAAATTAACATTATGAGAATATTTTAACTTTGTTATATTATTATATATAACCTATATTATTATATAGTCAACCCCTTTTTTAAAATATTTTCATCATTGATTTAATGAAAACATGTATTATCTTGTTATAAGTAAACTTACAAGGGAGAAAATACATGGAACAATTAAAGAAAATAATCGAAGCTGATGATGAAACACTTCTAATCGAACATCTCAATCAAACACAATATGAAAGTTATATATTAACTGAAATGTTATTGTATTCATACGAAACTCGTTCTACAAATTGTTATATACATCTTTTAGCACAAAAAGATGTTGATACGTCAATATTAAATAAAAAAACAATCAATAAAAATAACATTAAATAATGTGTTTTTTTGAAACATATTAAATAATATGTTTTTAAGTGTTGATAGATATATAAAAATAATATATAACAAAAATAACAAGGAAATATTATGAATACAATTTTAAAAGAAAAAATAGAAGATTATAAAAACCATTTAATTATCATTGAAACGCCACATCAAAGTGTACCTACAATTTGGGTAGCAACCAGCAAAGACGATTTCATTAATCGTGTTATAGACAATGAAAATCTTGATAATTTAGATTTATACCCTTCAAGCGACTTCGAAAATGATTTTGAAAGAGCAAAAGAGCTTTGTGGTAGAGATTTAAGAAAGTTAGAAGTCTTAGACATTGAAACAGCTTTGAAACAAGTACTTGAAACTAACCCTAAAAACTTTATAGAAGGACAGGATGATCTTCAAAAAGAACTTTATGTTAACCATATCATCGATCACGATTTTTGTACTTCTTATTTCATTCAAGAAGTGGCTAATAAAGAATACAACACTACATTAACTCAACAAGAGATATTTGACATAGCAGAAGATCAAGATATCAGCATCTACCCTGATGATTGTTTTGACGAAGTTGACTTTAAAGAGATTAAAGGCGCATTATCAAAATACAAGACAAAATCAAATGTTTTGAGTTTTTAAATTATATCTTAATATAACAATCAATAGAAAAGTTATTATTTAATGACTTTTTTTGTTTTTCATCTATTGACAATAATAAAACCGATGATACATTCTTATATATAGCGCAAGCTGTAATGAAATAAAAACTTTAATTTTTTATTTTGAACAATCCTTTAAATATTATCTTAACGCCACCTTTTCTAAGGTGGCTTTTTATTTCCTGAGAATATATATTATACAATTAATTTTTGTTTTTTAAGTGTTGACAAAAATAAGAAATACAATATGTTATTTATTAGAGATATTAGTTTTCTAATTTAAAATTTTGTCAATTTTGCATGTCTCTAAAGCGATAAGTTAGCCACTTGAAAAAGTGGCTTTTCTTTTTTAACAAGGGGAGTAGAAGAATGATTAAGAAAGAATGGTTAAAAGATTACGTTAGTACAGATCACACAACAACTGAGATTATGGAAGTTTACATGACTTACTTTGATTTGATTAAGGCTGATATAGTTGATTTGATAGAACGTAAACACGTAATGCTATTAGACGTTAACCAAGAACATTTAATGCCTATTATATTTAAACTAGCCAAAGTGGTTAATTTCGAAGATTTATACAACAAGACACTTTATAACCCTATATCAGTAAAATCAATCAATGAAAGCCCATTTTCACAGCACACAGAATTGAATAAAGTAGCTTACGATTTTTTCTTTTATGCGATAACACAACAAGTACTATATGAGTTTATAACCACCTTCGATCCTAAGTGTATCAATTCAACTATTGTAAAAGATAAAATAAATATATTTTAAAAAACGTATTGTTTAATACGTTTTTTCTTTATACATTTTCTTGGTGATTTTAAATTTAATGATACAATAGTATATATAAGCAAAGGAAAAAGCTTATGTTAATAAATAAAAACAAGGAATAATGTTATGAAGAAAATAGTTTCTACAATCGCAGTAGCACTAGGCATCGGTAGTGTAGTATCAGTTAACCAGAATGATAATTTTGTAGACGATATAAGCAAGTCTAAAAACAATACTTACCAAACAGAAGTGAACTCAAAACCTACTACTTTCTCACCTGTACGTGTTAAAGCCGCAACCAGAGATTACAAAAAGATAGAACAAGCGGAAGGTGTTTTATCAAATGTTGAAATTGCTAACTTGAAAGCAGAATTCAAAGATAGATACAAAATCAGTGATACAGAATTTTCAAACAAGTATCTATCAAATGATGACGTTAAAGTACAGAAAGCAACTGATACTGTTAAGCCAACACAAAAGCAAACTAACAATTTAAAAAGATCGCTTTAAGGTTTTTTACTGAATATGATAAGGCGCTTTATTGCGCCTTTTTTTTAAAGGGGAATAACATGAATTTTTTATCAAGACTTGTCAATATTATTATTGCGATACTTTTCATACTTGTATTGATTAGACTATTCTTTTTATTTTTTATTTGGTAAAAATATTATCAAGTAAAAATCATTATATAATATGTTTTTTAACTATTTATTATTCTATATCTTTTAAAGTATTGAATTAAAATAAAATTATATTATAATATATAATGTAAGCAAGGGGAAAGCTTAAAAACAAAATTAAAGGAATAAACATTATGAAAAAACTTATATCTCTATCAGCAATATCAGCAGCAATCTTCGGTGTAGCATCAGTTAATCAACAAGCTTCTATTGATGTAAATCAAGATACTAAAACAGTGAATAACGATAAGGTAGAAGTACAGAATAAACCTGTAAACATAGCATTAGAGAAAAATTTTGGACTTGGTGTATTAAGAAGCGCAAATCGTATGATTAATGACATACAGGACAACAAAGCAACTCGTTTCGATTTTCAAAATGAATTTGGTGTATCACCTTCAAAATTCAAAAATATCTATGCTAAACCATTGGTTTATATCAATAGTAATCAGCACAAAAACAATTTTCAAAATAACGCAGAAATAGAGAACAAGAAAGTACGTAGCTTGGTGAAAAACGCAAGGCTACACTACATAGCAAAAGGTATCATTTACGAGATAGAGGACAAGAATGGCAACACACTTGCTACATTCCAGTTAAAAGAAGAATTCAAAGACAAAGTAGGCATTACAGTAGAAGAATATAAAGCAAGGCAACAAGGCACTAAACCAGCACAAAACAAAGTAGAAAAGCCAGAAGTTAAGCAGACTGTTAGAAATCTTAAAAGTGCGATGGCACAAGGTAGAAAGAGAACTTTAAGAATGAGCTAACTATTGATTTTTACTGATTTGATTAAGGCGCGTTATGCGCCTTTTTTATTGCCTTAAATTACCCACCGCATGAACACATGATAAATAAAACTCTTAAAAATAATTATCAATAAAAAACGCATTATATAATATGTTTTTTAACTATTTATTATTATATATCTTTTAAGGTATTGAGTAATAAAAAAATTATGTAATAATATAAGTATAAGCAAGAGGAAGTGCTTTAAAATAATAAAATAAGGATGATAAAATGACTAAAATTATAATAACACCAAAAACAACAAATGAAGAAAAACTGGCGATATATTCAGATATTAAAAATTGGGACAATATTTTCATTAATTATTATGATGCGTTTGAAAATAACAAGCTAATAGATAAGTATTACCAAAAGCCTGTAAAATTAGATAAAGATGAAATCATAAGAGATTATAAAAGGTTACTTAACAATCAAATAATAAAAAGAGCTTTAATCATAATTGATGCAATAAATGAAGCTGATGAAGATTTTAATTTATATCGTTTAGTTGAAGATTTTGATTTTATGAATGATTGGACTTCCCGTTGTAATGTGTTTAATTACATTGAAGACAACAAAAAATTAGTAAATGATAAAAAAAGGGAATACATAAGAAATAATTTTAATGGATTGATTGAATTATAATTAAATATAGATAGCTGAAACAATATAGGGTAATTTTATTGAATTGCCCTTTTTAATGCCTAAAATTAACCACCGCATGAGCCACATGACTAACACTTCTAAAACTTTTAAAAATAATTATCAATAAAAAACGCATAATATAATATGTTTTTTAACTATTTATTATTCTATATCTTTTAAAGTATTGAATTAAAATAAAGTTATATTATAATATAAGTATAGGTTAAGGAAAGACCTAATAATAAAAAACAAGGAAGAAAAATTATGAAAAAAATGGAATTGAAATTAAACGATAATGGAGTTTTAATTGATATAGATACAGAAAATTTAAGCTCAATTGAATTACTTAATGATAACGTTATGCTAATCAATGATTATGAAGAAGTAGAGTTTAATATTGATAATTTGGAAGCGATAAGAGAGTTTGATAATAACCATCGTCATGAAGTATATTTTTGTAAAGAATTATCAAAATTAGTATACATGGAAGAACGTAAACTGATATTGAAAGAAGGTGATATATATGATCTCGATTTTGATTTTTACGAAGAAGTAAAAATTATTGACGGAAGAATAGAATTTATACCAACCGATGAAACCCGTTTTTCTTATCATGACGTAGCACTGACTGAGTTTAATTTAAAAAGTATTTTGTTATTTTCTTATACTGATTACTGTGAATTTAGGTGTGTTGAAATAGACAAAAACATTGAGAAGCTAATAAGAGCAAAGGAGAATATAACTCTATTTTAAAATACAGATAGGCGCAATTTAAGCGCCTTTTTTAACGCCTAAAATCAACCACCGCATGAGCCACATGACTAACCCTTCCAAAACTTTTAAAAATAATTATCAAGAAAAAACGCATTATATAATATGTTTTTTAA
>NZ_JACJFL010000078.1:0-1153 GCF_014164575.1 Pseudoalteromonas sp. SG41-1 | reverse complement strand
TTTAAGCGCCTTTTTTAACGCCTAAAATCAACCACCGCATGAGCCACATGACTAACCCTTCCAAAACTTTTAAAAATAATTATCAAGAAAAAACGCATTATATAATATGTTTTTTAACTATTCATTATTCTATATATTTTAATGTATTGAATTAAAATAAATATATATTATTATATAAGTATAGGTTGAGGGAAAGACCTAATAATAAATAAAAGGAAAAACATTATGAATTACAACGAACTTCAAAACGCAATAAACACTAAAATCAACACTATTACAGACAATATAGAATTTTTAGAAATAGCAAAGGAAATCAATACAGATCTTTTTATGGCTGAAAACTTTATAGCACAAGCAGAAAAACACATTTTTAATGAAATAAATATTGATTTAGTTAAAGAAAAATACATCGGTGATTTTATTGATGGTATTTATGAATATGGCACAGACAACGACTACACAAGCGATAACTACGCAACAATGAGTATTCTTACCGACTTGGCTTTTCCGAGTGATAACGATTTATACAGTTTAGCGGCAATACTGGAACAAGGAGCTATTCACTTCTACCAACAAGCAACAAAAACTATCATGACACTGGTAGCTACTGATCTAATCGTTGAAATTGATAAGTTAATAACTAATATAGATAACCAAGGAAACATTGTTTTTCTAAATGAGTGGAGAAATAACATAAACAGATTTTTAAACGACTAATTAACAACTAAAAGTAGCAAAGGCAATTGAAGCGGCAAAACAACTACGAATGGACTTATTAAACAAGACAAACAACGAATACAACGAGAGAGAGCATTAAAGCCGCTTTCTTAATCGTTGCTAATGAGTACAACAAGCAACTCGACATTATCAATCAAATAACCTATATTTTTCAAAACAACGAAGGTCTATATATTCATTTTCATGGCAAAGACGTATTACCATTAACACATAAAGAAGATATTGAAAAATTCTTAAACATCTATCAGTTAAAAATCAAAACTGAAAACTTTTAGTATTAAAGCACATCCTAAAATATAGAACCCCATCTAAAGAAGTCAATATTGTATTGTATATTTTATGTTATATATTTAATATATATAAGGAGATATACACATGAAGATAAAAGAAGAGTTAGAAAAACATAGTATTTTTT
>NZ_JACJFL010000077.1:0-10943 GCF_014164575.1 Pseudoalteromonas sp. SG41-1 | reverse complement strand
TGATAGCTGATAGCTGATAGCTGATAGCCAAAGTATGTTTTATTGCAATAGGTATACAAGGACTTTATAAACTTATTATTGAGGAAATAACAAGTGGCGGAGTGGACGGGACTCGAACCCGCGACCCCCGGCGTGACAGGCCGGTATTCTAACCAACTGAACTACCACTCCGCAGTGGTATGTGCATGGGGTAATGCACTTACTAATTTTATTACTGATATCAAGTGGCGGAGTGGACGGGACTCGAACCCGCGACCCCCGGCGTGACAGGCCGGTATTCTAACCAACTGAACTACCACTCCGCAGAGATATCATTATACTTGTTATTACTTAATTTGTTGGCGGAGTGGACGGGACTCGAACCCGCGACCCCCGGCGTGACAGGCCGGTATTCTAACCAACTGAACTACCACTCCAGCATACAAATTTTGTAATATAACATTGTTTAAATAGTTGGCGGAGTGGACGGGACTCGAACCCGCGACCCCCGGCGTGACAGGCCGGTATTCTAACCAACTGAACTACCACTCCAGCGCATATTTAAACTGTTATTTTTTCTTATTGGCGGAGTGGACGGGACTCGAACCCGCGACCCCCGGCGTGACAGGCCGGTATTCTAACCAACTGAACTACCACTCCATAATAAGAATATGTTTTACAACCATATGTTGTGTAAGTGTTGGCGGAGTGGACGGGACTCGAACCCGCGACCCCCGGCGTGACAGGCCGGTATTCTAACCAACTGAACTACCACTCCAGCGTCTACTTACAAATTGTCGAAAATTGGCGGAGTGGACGGGACTCGAACCCGCGACCCCCGGCGTGACAGGCCGGTATTCTAACCAACTGAACTACCACTCCATATTTTCGTTGCTGTCTGAGTCTCCCCTGACAGCGGCGTGAATAATACGAACCAACCCCTACTTCGTCAAGGGCTTTTTTGTTTTTTTACAGGTTTTTTAGTCATCTGACATCGAAAGGTTTAAAATTTCACCGGATCTATCACTTTTTGAACCATTTTTGTCGAGTTCTTTTTTTTCATTACTTTGCGGCTCATTTTCAACTGCTGTTTTTTTCTTCATAAATGGTAAGTTGATTTTCGGCATGATTGATTTTTTCTGCACAAATACACGAATTGCTAACCAACCCAACAGCAAAACCAGTAAATTCCCGCCAACAATTAAACTAATAAATGTAATTGTTGCCATTGATTCGGCTTCCTTAGCAACTCTTTCTATTTCTTGTTGCTGTGCTGGGGTAATAATTGGTTCTGGTAATTCAGGCACCACTTCTATTGGTCGTTCTATTTCAAATTTATAGGTCGGTAAAGTCGCCATAAATTCGCGCCCATTAACATTAGTACCAAAAACAGACAGTTCAATACTGTATCGCCCCCAATCATAATTTTTAATCGTCAGCTGACGGGTCAAACTGTTTTTAGCATCAAGCGTAAACATTTGCTCTTCATTATTGGGGTAATAAATTTTACCTTGGATCAATACCGTATCTGGTTGCACTATTTGGTTATCGAGGGTAATGGTTAATTGATGTTCTTGCAGGTCATCTTCGGCTAAGGCGATTTCATAACTAAAGGGGGGTTCTTTAACTTCGATAAGATCTTGCACGACGGTGCGCTTTAATAATGGGGTTTCAATATATAGCTCTGGTCGCCATTGTCCGGCTGGGAAAACTAATTTAAATTCACCGGTAAAAATACCATCTTTAGGGCGCTCATCGAAACCACGGCCATCGTCTTTAAATTCAGCAACATTCTGAGTGCCAGCGCCAAAGTTTGCAAAGTCACTGTTATTGGTGCTAATAAAGTCAACATTTAAACTGACCACATCCCGAAACAAGCCCACTTGAATCGGCTCACCATCATTTAGTATTTGCCCTGTAATTTTAACTGTTTCGCCACGAAACAGTAATGGGGGTAATGGTTCGGCTTGTAATTCTACTTCTCCTAACACCACAATCCGGCTTTTCGGCAAAATACTACCAACGACCTGCCAAGGCCCAGGCATTGGCTGCTTAATAGTAATCAGATCATAACTTAGCTCATCAAACCATTGTAGGTTGTCATCTTTTCTCGCCGAGGTTGCATAATATTTACTGCCATCGGGTTTTACCAATACCACTGCTGGTGCACCGGGCTTGCGAAAAAATAATAAGGTGATTTCGTCAACTTTATAATCAATACGAAAACGATTTTCCAGTAAAGGAATTTCATTTTGCCGCCCATCGCGCTGCAGTAAGGTTATTTTATCTTCATTTGTTGCACTGCTGGTGTTTGGTAACATCATAACCAAACACACAACTAACATTATGCTTCTCATGTTTTGCCTTATTCGGCGCGCCATATACATTGACCACCGGCTTCGTTGACTATATTTAATCGCTCTTCGTGAGCGAGTTGCTCATCATTATTGGCTTGTAAGACCACCAGCGGTGGACGGTTTGAATCTAAACGACGCAGTTCTTTTTGTTGTTGCTCACTGCCTTGATTTTTATTTTGATTAAGATTGAGCTTTACCTGCCCCCCCGTCATCGCTAAATAAACGTCAGCTAAGATCTCAGAATCCAGTAGTGCGCCGTGTAAGGTACGCTTAGCGTTATCTACATCATAACGCCGGCATAACGCATCTAAGTTATTCTTCTGTCCTGGATGCAAGTCACGCGCCATTTTGAGGGTGTCGAGAACTTGGCAGTAATCATGGGTTTTTTGATAACCTTGATTGAGCAACGCAAATTCATTATCCATATGACCGACATCGAACGGCGCATTATGAATTACCAGCTCCGCCCCTCTAATATAGTCGAGAAACTCTTGAGCTATTTGATGGAATAACGGTTTATCACGTAAAAACTCATTAGTGATACCATGAACATCAATGGCTTCTTCGTCACTTTTGCGCTGTGGGTTGATATAAACGTGAAAGTTATTGCCGGTTAAACGACGATTCACTAATTCCACACAGCCAATTTCAATAATACGATGCCCTTGTTTAGGGTCGATGCCGGTGGTTTCTGTATCTAAAACTATTTGTCTACGTGCCATATCGAATTTAGCCTGACTCTGGTATCTTTCTATAATCACTTTATTGTACATAAGATCAAGGGAAAACAGTGCAAAAAACCGTAGAGATTTACACCGATGGCTCATGTTTAGGTAATCCGGGCCCCGGCGGTTATGGTATTTTTATGTTTTATAATGACCACGAAAAAAAATTAAGCCAAGGCTATACCCTCACCACCAATAATCGAATGGAAATGCTCGCAGCAATTGTTGCTCTTGAGAGTTTAAACCGCCCGTGTGAGATAAATCTCACCACCGACAGCCAATACGTGAAACAAGGTATTGAATCATGGCTTGCTAACTGGAAGAAGCGAGGCTGGAAAACAGCTGCTAAAAAACCAGTTAAAAATGTCGATTTATGGCAGCGTCTTGATGCAGCCTGCGCCCGTCATAATGTGACTTGGAAGTGGGTAAAAGGTCATAGCGGCAATAAATACAATGAAATTGTTGATGATTTGGCGCGAGATGCCGCTGGCAGTAAAGATTTATTAGTCGATGAAGGTTACAACCCTGAATAATATTAGTAGGTAATTCATCATAAACCATTTAACAACTTAGTTATATGATATAAGATTTGGATATATTAAATAATGGAGTTGTTAAATGGCTATCTCGATCGAGTCTTTTTTTCATCAGCAAAGTGCTACCTTTACTTATTTAGTGTCTTGCCAAACCACTAAATCTGCCATGTTGATCGATGCCCCTGCTGACTTTGATGCTGCTAGCTGTACGTTAAGTTTTCAAACCGCCGACGAGATCATTGCCCATATAAACGATAACCAACTTATTCTTGAGTGGGTTTTAGAAAGCCACGCCCATGCAGATCACATTACTGCCGCCAGTTATATAAAGCAGCAACTTGCGACATATCATCCTTGCAAGTTAGCAACGGGTAAAAAAATAATACAAGTGCAAGAACATTTTAGCCGCCTGTATAATATTAATATGCCATGTGATGGCAGCCCATTTGAACAGCTATTTACTGATAACGAGCATTTTGCACTGGGCGCACACAAGGTTACTGTATTAGCGACTCCAGGCCATACTCCAGACAGTGTGTGTTATTTAATTGAAGGCAACTTGTTTGTTGGTGACACATTTTTTATGCCCGATAGCGGCACTGCACGCTGTGATTTCCCAGGTGGCAGTGCCAAAACGCTTTATCAGTCACTGCAACGTATTTTAGCCCTGCCCGATGAAACTATTTTATGGATGTGCCACGACTATCAGCCGGGTGATCGCCCACTTGCCAATAAAACATCGGTACTCGAGCAGCGCACCAGTAATATTCATCTACAAGCCTCTGAGCAAGATTACATAACAACCCGTAGCGCCCGTGATGCAACACTCAGTGCACCTAAATTATTGCACCCAGCAATACAAATGAATATTCGCGCAGGCCAATTACCAAAAGCACAGCAAAACAGTCAGCGTTATTTAACGCTTCCGCTCACAGTGTTGCTTTGAGGTTTGCCGTAAACCAGCTCCTTTTACTGGAGCAAACTGTGGACGAGCGTGCCATTTAGGCTTTATGGGTGTCAAAGGCGCAACTCGTTTACGAGCGACCAACATATACACACTTCCCATGGGTTTTAGATATTGCTTGGTAAAACGTCGCCATGGCGCAAACCGCGATAAACGGTTGCCTCGTGCTAATGACGAATAAATAAAACGTTCATCACTGACTATTTCAAAACCTAATAGGTTAAGCCAATCTTTTACCCGTGCGGGAGTGAAAAAGCGTCCCGTCCATGGCAACTTTTGACCGCTAAAGGGCAACAACTGCGCAAGTCCACATAAACTAAATGGGTTAAACCCGGTGATCACCATATAGCCACCTGGTATTAAGGTGCGGTGTGCTTCACGTAATATATGATGCGGATCGGTGTGATACTCTAAGCAATGACTTAATATACAGGCATCAACACTGTGCTCGTAAAAAGGGAGTTCATCTATATCGGCAACAACACCTGTAAATGGTCCTGACTCTGCTACGCAGACTTGGTGTTTAATGGTACTTTTACTGGTATTAAGTTCGCCACTGAGATTACCGAGTTTTAACATGTGATAGCCAAACATTCGCGGTAACCACTTGGCCATTTTACGTTCTATATCACTACGTAAATAGTCACCATGAGGAAACTCTTGCCACGACAGTGGTTTGGGTCCTTCTTGAAAACTAAGGGCTGGTTTCATACGCTGAGCTCGTTATACTGTTTGATATCGTCACTTTATAGAGCAATGTCACATGGTGCAAGTCAAAGCAATTAAAGCCTTTTCTGATAATTACATTTGGTGCCTTAGCGATCCTACAAGTTCGCAAGCATGGGTAGTTGACCCAGGTCAAGCTGAACCAGTGTTAACTTATTTAAACCAAGCTGGTTTGACCTTAGCGGGTATTTTAGTTACCCATCATCATTATGATCATACTGATGGCGTAGCCGCTTTGTGTGAAAAATTTGTGGGCATTGATGTATATGGCCCACACAATAGTCCATTTAAAGGGATCACAAAACCATTAATGGACGCGGATAAGATAACCGTACTTGGGACAGAATTTTCCATCATAACAACACCTGGACATACCTTAGATCATATTTGCTATACCCACCCTGCTCTCGCTTTTACTGGCGATACATTATTCAGTGGTAGTTGCGGACGCTTATTTGAAGGAACAGCAGAGCAAATGTACCACTCATTTAACAAACTAAAAGCGCTACCGCATGATTGTAAAATTTATTGTACTCACGAATACACCCAAGCTAACTTAGCATTTGCATTAGCCGTTGAACCGGATAATCAAGACTTGCTCAACTATTCACACTGGGTTGACGAGCAACGTAACAACGACTTAATCACTTTGCCGAGTACTTTAGGGCAAGAGTTAAAAATAAACCCGTTTATGCGTAGCGAGCTGCCAAGCATTACCACGCTATTGCCTGCACAATTTAAAGGACTCAGAAAAAACTCAGCACAAAAAACTGAACCTTGGCAAAACTTCGCAGGTCTGAGAACCTGGAAAGATCATTTTTAATATAATAAACCTGCTCTGTAGTTAATAAATCTAAGCAGATTATTTAGTTAGCTGGTAAACAGCGGCATTGTTGCATATTTTAAACGGTCATAAAGTGGTAATACCGACTCATAACGGGTAGTATTCGCCGAGTTTTTTACCTGATGTATTGGTATTTATGAATAAATCCCCCCTCGTTTTAGCCTTGGCTTTAGTGCTAAGTGGTTGTCAAACCTTGACATCAACACAATCTGATGACGCTATCGTCAATCAAGCAGAGCAGCCACAACTTAATGGCGCCAGCCCACACGATATCAGTGAAGCATTGATGATCAATGCACAATACCAACAAGTTAACGACTTGGATGATGCACCACCCGTTTTTGATGATGTGTGGGAGCGAATTCGTTACCAATTATCAATTGAAGTGCCGCAAAATCGCCCAGTTGTCACTGAGCGTAATTATTATGCTAAACATCAAGCTTATCTAGATCGCATCTCAAAACGCGCGGAACCTTATCTGCATTTTATTGTAGAAGAAGTTGAAAAGCGTGATATGCCAATTGAAATAGCATTACTGCCTATTGTTGAAAGTGCCTTTGACCCGTTTGGCTACTCATACCGAAGTGCATCGGGTATTTGGCAATTTATGCCACAAACTGGTGAGCGTTTTGATTTAAAGCAAAACTGGTGGTACGACGGTCGTCGTGACATTGTACAATCAACCCGTGCGGCGCTTGATTATCTATCTTATTTACATAAAACCTTAGAGGGTGATTGGCTCAACGCCATTGCGGCCTATAACTCAGGTGAAGGGCGTTTATTACGCGCCATAAAAAAGAACCGTAAAAAGCACTTGCCTACTGATTTTTGGTCTCTTGATTTACCAAGTGAAACCACCGCCTATGTGCCAAAGCTATTAGCATTATCAGATTTACTAAAACGCCAAGATGACTTTGGGGTAAAGTGGAACCCGATTATCAATGCACAAGTTGTTGAAGCCGTTGATATAGGTTCACAAATTGATTTAGCACTTGCTGCGGATATGGCTGACATTAGCCTGACTGAATTGTATCGTTTAAATCCTGGCTTTAATCGCTGGGCAACGGATCCAAATGGTCCTCACTTTTTATTATTACCAACAGACAAAATTGAGCAGTTTCAACAGTTATTAGCTAAAACAGCGATGAAAGATCGTCTGCGTTGGCAACAGTATATTGTCGCAAGCGGTGACAGCTTATCGGTAATTGCGAAGAAGTTTGCCACCAGCACCAGCGCTATCAAATCACTCAATAAACTAAAGTCAAATACCATTCGTATTGGTCAGCAATTATTAGTGCCGTTAAGTGACGGTGCAATTAATAGCGAACACCTACCAAAACAAATGCGTATGGCGGTGAATAACAATAGTCAAAAGAAACTGTCTCATACGGTTAAAAGTGGCGACACTTTATGGGATATAAGCCGAGAGTACGATGTAACCATTAATGAACTCGCTAGCTGGAATAAACTTAAAAAGAATAGTGTATTACGTTTAGGCCAAAAGTTAACGGTTTATCAGAGCCCTAAGACCCCTAAGGCGGCGTTAGTCAGTACCGAGCGGACAATCACCTATAAAGTTCGCCGTGGTGACTCTCTGGCTCGCATCGCAGCTAAGTTTAACTTAACAGTAAACGATATTATCAAATGGAATAACTTAGCAGGACAAAAGTACTTACAACCAGGGCAAAAGTTAAAGCTTAAAGTGGACGTAAAAAGCACCTAAGCGAAATAATACAGACAATAAAAAAGAGCGTTTTCGCTCTTTTTTATTGTCTAATGAGGTAACTTAGCTAACCACTCTTGGAGCCATGGCTGAGTTACTGGCCAAGGTTCAAAATCTTCACAGGCATCAATTTCTAAACGATGGCCGATAGGTTGTGCTTGTAAGTCACGAAATAACTCATCAAAACTTCGCCCTGCACCACAAAACGTATCACCATAACTTCGGTCGCCCATAGCGATAATACCGTATGGCTTAGCAGTTAAAATAGGAAAAGTGCTATTCAACTCGTTAAAAAAACCAGCAAGGTTGTCAGGAATATCACCTTGCCCGGTAGTTGAAGTGATAACTAAAATATGTGTGGCTTGCTGAATATCTGCAATGGTTGGTTGATCGACTAAATTTACGCTGTGCCCTGCTTGTTCTATTGCGTCAATAACTTCGTCACTTAAACGCTCGGCACCGCCATATACACTGCCTACAAATATGCTAATAGTTGCCATTAATAATCCCTCTCTTGATGTGGCCAGCCAAGCTGTTGACAAATAGTGAGCATTTCTTCACCTAGCGGCGCTTTAATATTGATCTGTTGTTGAGTATAAGGGTGCACAAAATTAAGCTCAGTTGCAAATAACATTAATCGACGTAATGCAAAATGCTCTCTAAAAAATTGGTTATGCTGATTATCACCATGATTAACATCACCAATTATAGGCAGTGATAAATGTTTTAAGTGACGGCGGATTTGATGCTTACGACCAGTTTTAGGAAAGCACTCCACCAGCGAATAGCGCACTGTTGGGTATTTATCAATTGGTATCGGTAACGTTGCTTGCTGCAAGCAGTTAAACAGAGTTTGTGCCTCTTGTGGGGCTTTATTTTGATCAGCAAACTTATCCGCAATTTTATCCAGCTGTTCTTTTAGTGGCTTATCTAAAAACACCGACTCCGGCGCAAAACCACGCACTAACGCGAGATAGCGTTTAGAGATTTGATTATCAATAAATAACTGATTAATGTCCCGTGCAGCTTCAGAGCTCAATGCAAACAGTAAGACGCCCGATGTAGGCCTATCTAAACGATGCACAGGGAACACATGCTGGCCAATTTGATCGCGCAGCATCTGCATCGCAAATTGTGTTTCATGTTTATCTAAAAATGATCTGTGTACTAATAAACCAGAAGGCTTATTAATTGCGATATAGTTTTCATCACGGTATAAAATTTCAAGCTCAGCAAATTCAATTGGCTCAGGGCGTTCACTCATGGCTGCTTCCTAGTACATTATCAAACTCTGTGAGTAACGCGATGATGGCATCGCCTCCATCCTTTTCAGTAAGCATTAACTCAGCCATCGGTGCAATTGCAAAATTACTCGGTAACGGCTGCTGTTTAGCAACTAACATTTGCATTTTTTCAATAAATACAAATTGTAACCACTGCTCAAACGCCATAGTATCGTGACAAAATGGCACTGTTGAGTTTAACGCTTGCGGATCAATTGGAGTATTTTGCCAAAGTTGATGCTGTTTTAATAAGTCTTCGAGTTGCGTTAAGTAAGTTTGGGTCTGTTGGTACATAACCACCCTTGTTGATTATCATTGCTTGATTATACCCTGTTCCCACATGGCCTGCTATGGCGTATAATTTAACGAATTTTGCAGTAAAAAATCAGTGGATCATTATGACCGAGCAGATCGCAACCTTAGGGCAATTACTTGATGGCGCAGGTACAAATTGGCGCGCTTTTGATATTGGCAGACATATTACCAAGCTAGATAAAAAGCAATTTTTAGCCATTGAGCAAGCACAGATCCCCTATCCTTTCCCGCTCGCAGGCCATGCATGGTTAGCTATTCAGTTTTGGGATAGCAAAGCCAGTAGCGAGCCCTACGTGTGGTTTTTAAAGTTTCCAGTTGATGAGCAAAGCAAACTGGTATGCGCCAGTCGCGATCACTTTGCCAATATGGTGATAGAAGCACTTGGCAATGATTTGACCGGCGAGCAAGCCGACGGGAAGCTTGATAATAACCCATATGTGTTTACACCTAACGCAAATAAACTAGCTGCATTTAATGCACAGTTAAAAGTGTTATTAAAACAACCTGCCTCACAATATTATGAGTACACCCAACTGTATTTTAGTGGCAAACTAGGGTTTGATAATTGGCAAAGTGTTGCAGTACAGGGGATTGCTGATTTTGCATTACGCTTAGATAGCGATAAAAATCTAGCGTCATTACAACAAGCCTGGGAGCAACTGCCAGCTGAAGTGTTACAACCGCTCAGCGCAATGCTTGAACACGTTGAAATACCGCCGGTATTTAGTCAACAGTTGTTAAGCTACGCCCAGCAAGCCATTGCGCAAAAAGATACCTTAGCACTGTGTTGTGCCCTACGTGCAATGTCAAAAGCACAAGCGCAAACACTTACGGTACAATTAGTGGATACTCTTTTAGATTCAGAAATCGCCACAGAATCGGATGTTTTACTGACCATTGCAGGACGTTGTTTTAACTTGCTCACTGATCCCGAGCGGTTACATATTTTTATGGACAATTGCGCCCACCATCAGCAAATTGAAGAGCTTTTCCCAAGTATTTTTGCTGACTTAGTTGCAATACCGAGTATTCGACCACACCTATTAGGTTTACTTCGCAAAGAAAATCGCAGCGAAACCCTCGCGCGAGCAATTGGAAGGTTATTCTCGTAAATGGCAAGTTTATGGACATTCATTATCATTGGTGGTGTGATTTATCTTTTTTGGCTTAATCGTAAAGTTGCTGAAGCTGCCAACGCACACGCAAAACGTCAAAGCGACCAGTTACAAGTGCAATTAATGAGTGTCGCCTGCACTAAACGCCGCTTTGGCCTTCTAAAAAGCGGCAAACCTGGTATCAAAAGCGAGTTTATTTTTGAATTTTCCAGTGATGGTGAAAGCGTTTATCAAGGGGTGTTATTTATGGGTTGTAAATCAGCCGATAATTGTAAAGCAAAAACGCTTTCATTTTTAAATGAAATGTCGTTGTCGTACCCGTATCGAGTTGTATTATCATCCAATGTTTTGCCACCAACAATAGAGGCAAAACCAT
>NZ_JACJFL010000076.1:0-12324 GCF_014164575.1 Pseudoalteromonas sp. SG41-1 | reverse complement strand
GTTCTAGGTTCTAGGTTCTAGGTTCTAGGTTCTAGGTTCTAGCGAAGTTTATGATAACTATTTAGTTAACACAAACGTTTAACTATTTTTTGGCGTAACTTTAATTAAGCTGCTGGCGGCGATGGCAAATAAGCAATAACCGGTAAAGTACCAAAAACCTGTACCAAATTCGGCATGCATGTTGATCAATTCCCCCATCTGGCCATCGGCGTTACCAGCAAGGTAAGCCACAATCAAAGCAATGACAAAAACATCTACCATGCTCCATTTACTCAAGCCTTGTATAACTTGACCGAGTATATGCTTTAATTTGTTCATCGGTATTAAACAATAAACTAATTGCATCAACAGTTTTAAAGCTGGCACCACAATTGAAAACAATGCTACCAATGCTGCGACTAGGTAATTTTTATTATTGGCAAGTTCGTTAACCGTGCCCCAAATGCTCCGTGTTTTTTTATAAGCACTAATTTCACCTTCGAGTTTATCAAGGCCCAACATGCTCGACGCCATCATTAACATATTGCGGGTATGACGGTCACCTTCATCAGCAATCATAGCAATGCCTGTTTTGGCGAGCTTTGATTTATCAATTTTCCCCTCAAGGGTTAGCACAGGCTGAGTAACGCCAGGTAATAACAACGCCAGAGCAATTAAAATAGTCGTGATCGGCAGTAATAAACGCATAGTCGTCTTTTAAAGTATATTGATAATGGCGCATCATACTCAAGGTATTAAGTATCTTCAATAATTGAGGCTAAAACCTCATCGCCGTATTGCCGTGCTACGAGCATGGCATTATAAATGACATCGATGGGAGAAGCTGGCCGAATGGTTTCTAACAATTTAACTGCTAATGGCCAATTATCTTCCTCTACCGCGCGAGCTAACTGCAAAGTAGCACCTAACATACCGTTAAAGTTAAGCAGTGCACTCGATAAATCATCGCCTAAACAAAACTCTTTTGCGATAACATCCAGTTCCATATTTAAAATAGCATCGAGCACTGACATCAAGCCAACTAAGTAACCACGCTGAGACATTTCCTTACCGCCAGGCTCTAGCATTAACTGCATGAAATGCGCACGAGTTAACCCCAACTTAGTTAGTTCACTAGGTTTATCAACCCCTAGTTCACTAAGGGCCAACACTCTTACAAATTGACGAATTGCATCTTCACCTAAATAAATAACCGCTTGTGAAATAGAGGTGATCACTAAATTTTGGTTACCAGAGCGTGCATTCACTAATTTAAGAATACGAGCAGTTAAACCGACGTCTTTAGCTACCCGCTGGTGGACTTCATCAAAATCGAGATCTGGGCGCGACGTACAGCGCAGCAAATCAAAAACAGCAAATTTAGATGGCTCAACATTATGGTAGCTGAGCATTTCTGGACGCGCGAAAAAGAAGCCTTGAAAGTAATCGCAGCCGGCACTTTTTAGTAGCATAAATTGTTCGTGCGTTTCAATTCGTTCAACTATGATTTTTACATCAGGAAAACGGCGTTTAAGCTTTTTTAACAGCATATTGGTTTTAATGATGGGCTCTTCAACTTCAAGCTTTATATAATCAACTAAATGTAATAATGGCTCCCATTTTTCATCTCCATCATAATCATCGAGAGCAAAAGTATAGCCATCTTTTTTTAGAGTCGTAACTCGACTGGTCACTTTATCAATGTTGTCGGCTCGTTCAACGATTTCTATTACTGCGCTATCTGGTTGCAATAATTTAGGGAAATCATCTAACAGGGCATCTGAAGATAGGTTTATAAAAGCGCGTTGGTTCGCAGTAAGTTTATTTATACCAATAAGCATTAAAGCGTTAAAAAACAGCCGCCCAGTAGCCTGACCATCTGTTGTGCCAATAGGGAATGCGTTATTTATCGAATCTCGATACAGTAATTCGTATGCATAAATGCCTGTTTCAGCATCAAAAATAGGCTGCCTGGCAATGTATTGTGTAACAAGTTTTGGCACCTCGGCGGTTATCTGCGTATTAAGCATATTATTTCCTGCTAATAACTATAGTGACTCTTGCCAGCTAAATTGTTGTTATTTTATGTACTCAGTATAGTAAGGTTTTTGCGCCTTGCCTAAACTTGTAAGTAATAATGCTCCTTTTATTGAATGTCTGCAAACCATCTGTAAAGTCAAAGTTTTCACTATACCCACACTAAAATAATGGATAAGTTCTAATTTGACTGATGATTGAGTATAATAAGGGCTTACTTTTCTGTTAACCCCCAAAAGAGCCTTGATATGAGCATTGAACAAGCCTTAGTTGAACGCAGTAATAACCAATGTGAGCTATGTACTGCAACTGAAAACCTTTCTGTATACGAAGTGCCACCTGTCACTGAAGCTCATTCAGATAAATGTATTTATACTTGCCAAACGTGTAAAGACCAAGTTGAAGGCACCACTGATATTACCCCTACTCATTGGCATTGTTTAAACGATAGCATGTGGAGCCAAACACCTGCGGTACAAGTGGTGGCGTACCGTATGCTAACCCGTTTAGCTGCTGATAATGGCTGGGCACAAGATGCGCTAGACATGATCTATCTTGAAGAAGATACGTTAGCATGGGCTAAAAAAGTACTTGCTGAAAATGATGATATTAAACATGTTGATAGCAACGGCGTGGTACTGCAAGCCGGCGATACAGTCACACTTATTAAAGATTTAGATGTTAAGGGCAGTAGCTTAACGGCTAAACGTGGTACTGCTGTGCGTAATATCGGCTTGACCAGCAACCCTGAACATATTGAAGGACGTGTTGACGGTCAGCGCATTGTTATTTTGACCAAGTTTGTGAAGAAGTAAATATCTCTGTGCCTACAAAAAGGTGCATTTATGCGCCTTTTTTTGTTCCTAAATATAATTAAGCTATGATTAAGTAATCGCGCTGTAAACTACCCATAGATTAAAAATCAACCGATTCATTTATTTCAAGGAATAAACCATGCTATCGAACAAACCTTATTCAGTTTTAAAATCGATTGCCAGCATTAGTTTATTGGCCAGCAGTGCAATGGTACTTAACGGGTGCAAGAGCCTACCTGATCCACAAACTAAACAAACCACTGAAGATGCAGCCATGGCCACTTTAACAACTCAAGTTAGCTACCTTGATCGCAGCATGTTAGGTCCTGGCTCACAACTCACAGTGACTTTAGCTGATGTGTCAAAGATGGATACTGAAGCAGAAATAATTAGTCAACAAACTATTGATATCAATGGCGCACCACCTTATACGGTAGAGCTTAGCTACGACGCGAGCAAAATGGATCAACGTCATCGCTATAGCGTAATTGCACGTATCACTAATCAAGATCAGTTATTGTACGTTAGTACTACACATAACAATCCATTTGAGCAATCACAACAAGCACCTTATGAAGTAGTCGTGTCTAAAGTTGCGCCGCAAAAGCCTAATGTCGATTTAGTAAATACGTATTTTAAAGCTGTTACTATAAATGGCGTGCAAGTCACTGTTGAAACAAAAGAACCCTTTATTCAATTTAGTAAAGATAACAAAAGCCATGGCTTTTTAGGCTGCAATAATTTTGCTGGTAGTTATCAAGTAGATCAACAAGCACTGACATTCAGCCCGCAAGCTAGTACTAGAAAAATGTGCTCTCAAGGTATGGAACAAGAAACTGCAATGTCTGGCGTACTAGAAAATACTGCGACGTGGAATATTAATGGTGAATCACTCACCTTAAAAGATAAGCAAGGTAAAGTACTGGCAACCTTTAAAGCCGTGTATTTTAATTAACTCTAATCACTCTCTGTAATTAAACGCCCAGTGAACTGGGCGTTTCAATGTTTATTCGGCAACTAATTGCTCGCTGCGATAAAAGCCTGATGAATCGCTTAATAAGTTAACTAGTTCAGGTAATACCTTATCCATAGTTTGTTTTAACTTCCACGGTGGATTAATCACTATCATCCCCGATGCAGTCATGCCATGCACGTCAGTATCGGCTTCAGTCGCCAATTCAAATAACTGAATATTACGCATACCTGAAGCAATCAATCCCTCTTCCATACGCTCAATTCTTTCTCTGTCGACCACCGGATACCAAATCATGTAAGTGCCAGTAGCAAAGCGTTGATAAGCCTTCGTTAATGTTTTTACCACAGTGTCGTAATCGTCTTTAATTTCATAAGGTGGATCAATGAGTACACATGCTCTGCGCGAAGCGGGGGGTAATAACCCCACTAGACCCGTAAAGCCATCCTCGCCGCGGACACGAATTGAGCGCTTACCGCTCATGTTTTCTTGTAGTAATGCCAAATCTCGCGGATGTAGCTCAAAAAACCAACCTTTGTCTTGGCGACGCAAGAAATGCTCAGCAATTTTCGGCGAGCCCGGATAAAAAGCTAATTGTTCTGTGTCATTAAATGATTTAATTAAATCAATATAATCATTTAGTTCCTGATGCTCACTGTGATGTTGATAAAGCTTAGCAATGCCATTTAGGTATTCTTGCGTTTTTTGTGCATCAGCACTGGCTAATTCAAAAAAGCCAGCTCCTGAGTGAGTATCGATATAGTCCAATGGCTTATCTTTGAGCGTCTGGTAACTTAATACCTGAGCTAATACCAAATGTTTAACGACATCGGCTGGGTTTCCAGCATGAAATGAGTGTCTGTAACTGAGCATAATATAATTTCGCTTAAATAAACTCATTGAAGTTAGTTATATTCTACAACATAAAACGCCAAGGGTCATAAATTGCTGGCCATTAAGTGAACCACTTATGAACAAATTAGTCGCTAGCCTGAACAGCTTATTAACATTAAATAAAAATCAGCCAAAACACACGTAAATGCTGGCATATAAAGCAACTTTGCTTTACATTTGCATGACAATAATCACAGTTTTATGAGCGCCTTTATGAATAACGATACCCTTTCTCAACTAGAACAATTGATCGACCAATTAATTAGCCAAAATTCACAGCTACAAACTCAGGTTAGCGAGCTTAAAGATAAAAATAGTAAGCTAATCGATGAAAATGAAATTCTTCAACTTGAAGTACTTGAAAGTGAAGAAAAACAAAAAGACACCAGCACAACTTTAACGGGTTTACTTGAGAAGCTACAAAGCGCCCAACAGGCTAACTAATGTCTGAGCTGCAAAACCAGCGAGTCACAGTTGAGTTGCTTGGTAAAGAGCAGCAATTTGCTTGCCCAGCTGGGCAAGAGGATGCACTCATTGCATCAGCCAAATACTTAAATGATTTGGTTGATAAAATGAAGCAGCGCTCAACAGTGCGCAATGATCAAAAAGCCTTATTAATGGCGGCCTTGAATATTAGCCATGAGTTACTCGAAGCAAAAACACAGCAAAGCGTTACCCAACAGCAGCAGGATCAACTCATCGATAAGCTCAGTGCTTACTTAGGGCAATCGTCAGCCGAATAAAAAAAGCGCACTCGCGCTTTTTTTATTATCTCGCGGATTCCAGTATCAATTAAAAACAAAATCAGCTAACTTGCCTATTTTATTTTCTCTATTTTGGCAATACGGTTATGACTCACCCTTTTTATATCCCCACTCAGTTAACTGCACTTTTATTGCTAAGCTTTAGTCTTGTTGCACCTCGCTCTGCTGTTGCAGCAACACAGTGGCAAACAATCTCCCCTAACGTACAATTTTTAGAGCAGCAACGAGCCCTACGCTTTTATGACTCAAACCAAGTGCTCATTGAAGGTGATAAATGCGCGCTAATGTTTGATGCCAGTGGCGACTTTGCCGCTGTTGAAGCAACCGTTAAGCAACTAAAAAGCACCTTAAAAACCCCTTTGTGTTACTTAGTTGCTAGTCACTTCCACGACGACCATTTACTGGGCATGGCTATTTTGCAGCATCATTTCCCTGATGCTCAATTAATTGTCCATCAACAACTTGCTACTGAATTTAGTCAACTCCAACAAACCTATACTAATAAACTTGATAGTTATGAAAAAAGTATAGAATTGAGTTTACAGCGTTTAGCCCAGCAGCCCGAAGCGCAACAACAGCACTGGCAAAACAAACTCAACTTAGCTAAGCAGCGATTATTACGATGGCGCCAATATCAACTACAACCACCACAAACTTACGTTGTTGATAGCTTAACCATTGAACTTGGCAACTACCCGGTCACTATTAACGCACACCAAGCCCATACTAATGGTGATTTAACTCTCAGCGCCGAAAATCATCGCATTTTAGTCGGTGCTGATGTGGTTGATTGGCTACCTTATCCCGGCCATGGTAATTTTAATAACTGGTTGCAGATACTCACGCAACTTCACTCAGATCAGCGCATCAAGATAATCCTTCCTGGCCACGGAAGCGTACTAAAACGAGACGATTTACAGCAACCATTAAACTTTTTGCACGCGATACAACAGCATGTAACAAACTATCCAGAGCAAGATTTAGTGCAATTACAGCAAAGCTTTAATCAGCAGTTTGCGAAAGACTACCAAGTTGATGAGATAGCACGAAAAGCTTACCCGCTGTTTCTAGAGGCTGGACTTAAACGAGTTAAACAGTCAAAATAGCGCTCGCACACGGATGTGCTAGACTTTTAAAAGGATATTAATTTAGTGATTTTTATGCGCTGTTACCTCTTTGCCCTGTTTGTGACTTTAATCTTACTATCTGGTTGCCAAACAACTGAACCGCATTCAGCGCCAAATGATACTATGCAAACTCCGGTTATTTTTAATCACGTTAAACCGTCATCGAATAACTCGGCACAGCCCACAGATGCCAAGCATAAAAAACAAAAAATAACATTAACAGCTTCTGCAAAACAAGCCACTAGATCACCTCAAGCGCACACTCGTAATGAAGATTTATGGCAACATATAGCCAACAATTTAACCATTAACATATACTTAAACAAAGCACTAAATAAACGGATTCTCTGGTATACCAAGCAACCCAAATACTTACAGATTGTCAGTGCCCGGGCTGCGCCTTATCTTTATCATATTGTTAGTAAAATAGAACAACGTAAGTTACCCATGGAATTAGCCTTATTGCCCTTTGTGGAAAGTGATTTTCGTCCGACTGTTAGCTCATCAGAACAAGCTGTTGGGGTATGGCAATTAGTCGGTGCGACGGCTCATCATTTCGGCATAAAATCAGATCAATGGTATGACGGGCGCAAAGATGTTCTCGCTTCAACAGATGCAGCTTTGGCCTATTTAGAGTATTTACATAAGCGCTTTGATGGCGACTGGCTACATGCATTAGCGGCTTATAATAGTGGCGAAGGACGTGTAAAGCGCGCCATCGCAGAAAATAAAAAGCGCGGCAAAAGCACTGATTACTGGTCGTTGAAATTACCCAAAGAAACCTCTGAATACGTGCCAAAGCTAATGGCATTAAGCTACTTAATACAAAACCCTCAGCACGGACTATACCGCCCTAAACTTGCCAACAAAGCCCTTACAACTGAGCTTAACGTTGGCCAGCAATTTGATTTTTCGGTGATTGCCAATTTATCTGGTATTGGTCGCAGCCAACTACACAAACTCAACCCTGGCTATTTAAAAAACCAAAGCTCACCTAATGGTCCCCATACTTTATTACTACCACTGCAACAGCAAAGCTTATTAAGCAGCCAGTTCTTTAAAAATAATTTCACTGGCGAATATACAGTGAAAAAAAATGATACTTTGTACTCGATTGCTCGTCGTTTTGGATTATCAGTTAACAAACTAAAAGCGATGAATAACAAAACCTCTAATTTAATTGGTATTGGTGAAGCATTGATGGTTGGCCAACCTCGCACCATGCCAGACTCGTTAACTATCAATTATAAAATCAGTCCTTACCTTGAACAAACTGAAATAGCGATCCCCACTATCGCTATTCAATATCAGGTAAAGCCTGGTGATACTATCTGGGGAATTAGCCAACTTTATGATGTGCCGCATAGTGATTTAGCCCGGTGGAATAAACTTAGTGCCTCGAGTATTTTAACGCCTGGCACGCAGCTGGTGCTACATTTGCCGCAAGCAACAAAGGCCGTGTCACAATTGCATGACGAAGGTTTACTTTCAGAGCTTGCAAGAACCTTAAAGCAACCACACTAACCGAACCAGTAGTTTATAATCCGGCTTATTTAGCGTAAAATTAGCTTTTCATTACAGTTAAATTAAAGAGATCGGCATGCAAATTAGCAAAAACTCGGCAGTTGAATTTCACTACACATTAAGTGAAGCGGGCGAGCAACTAGAAACAAGTACTGGCAGTGAGCCGCTAACCTATATTCATGGTTTGGAAGGTATGCTTCCAGGTCTTGAAACGGCTCTTGAAGGCAAGGCTGCTGGCGATAGCTTCAGCGTGACACTTACACCGTGTGAATCTTACGGTGAACGTGTTGATGATCTTATTCAACGCATTCCTCTTAAACACCTTCAAGGTGACACTAAAGTATGGAAGCCAGGTATGACAGCAATGGTTAGCTCTAATCAAGGCCGTCATCAAGTAACGATCGTGAAAGTAGGTCGTTTCAATGCTGATTGTGATTTAAACCACCCATTTGCAGGCAAAACTCTAACGTTTGATGTGCAAGTACTTAGCGTACGTGAAGCAACCAGCGAAGAAGTATCACACGGCCATGTCCATAGCGAAGGCGGTTGTGGTCACAACCACTAAGGAAATTCCATGTCAAAGGTTGCTATCGTTACAGGCGGCAGTAAAGGTATAGGTCTTGCTGTTGTAAAGCGTTTTCTAAATAGTGGTTACCAAGTACATAACCTTGATCTAGAACCTGCAAATTTAGGCACTTGGCACCACTGCGATGTGAGTGATGTTAGCGCAGTAAAAACGGTTATTGCAAAAATTGCCAGTAATGGCAAATGTATAGATGTGTTGGTATCGAATGCCGGCCGTCATCTAAGCGCGACAATTGAAGACACTGACGAAGCAACCTTCGATAGCTTGTTTGCACTTAATGTAAAAGGTGCCTACGCGGCAATTCAAAGCGTGTTACCAAGCATGAAAGCGCAACAAAATGGGGCAATTATTTTAATTGCCTCAGATCAAGCCATCATAGCTAAAAACAACTCGTTTGCGTATAACCTGACCAAACATGCGTTAGCCTCAATGGCAAAAACCACCGCATTGGATTATGCCCAGTTTAATATTCGCACCAATGCAGTGTGCCCAGGCACCATAGAAACACCGCTTTTTCATAATGCTATCGACGCATATTGTGCTCGTAGTGGCGCCGACAAAGCCACTATAGTTGCCGAAGAAGGCGCATTACAGCCACTCGGACGATTAGGCCAAGCTGATGAAGTCGCAGCATTGGTTACGTTTTTAGCCAGTGATGATGCCAGCTTTATTACCGGCAGTTTGCAAACCATTGACGGTGGTTACACCGCGCAATGAGTGAACGTATTATTGACCCCCACGTACACTTTTTTAATTTAGTCCAAGGGCAATATGATTGGCTACAAGGTAACAATCCTGTGCCTTGGCCAAATTTAGATACGATTAAAGCGCCCATAAGTGTTAACCAATTACAGCATATAAGTCAGTTTGAAATTGCTGGCCTAGTACACATTGAAGCAGGCTTTGATAACCAGCACCCCATCAATGAACTGCACTGGCTAGCTGAGCACTTAAGTGGCCACAATTATAAAGCTATCAGCTTTGCCAATATTAACAGTCATCCCGACGATTTTAATAATGCAATTACCGCTTTATCACACCCAAGCTTAGTGGGCATTAGAGATATCACCGAAGGCGCTGATGCCATGCGCTTAAGCGATGCTACATGCCATGATAACTTAGCGCTATTAGCCAGTAAGCAGCTGATATTTGAAGCTCAATTTGAAGTTGAAAAGCTTACAATTACCCAACAGCTAATCAACTACTGCCAACAACTTCCGCATTTACAATTAATAATAAACCATGCGGGTTTACCCAATAATCTGTCAATTTGGCAGCATGGGATCAGCCAATTAGCGCAACTACCTAACTGCTGGATTAAATTTTCAGGCTTTGAGCTACTCACTGCGCAGATGCAAGCTCAGCAACAGCAGTGTTTTAACTTTATCCTGCAGCACTTTGGCCAGCACCGCGTTATGTTTGCTAGTAATTTCCCTGTATGTCAAATCAACGCGAGTTATCAACAGCGTTGGTCAAACCATTTTGAGCTTTGTAACACTCATAATTTATGGCAAAAACTCAGCTACAAAAATGCTCAGCACTGCTACCAAGTTTAATAAAAAACCGCTATATTGAGTTATATTGTATAAAAACAGAGCATCATCATGGCTATCTCTTCTATTCAAAAGCTCACTATTGGGTTTTTCAATGTTTCTTTTCTAGCGTTTCTTTCTGGCTGTGGTGGCGGTAGTACAATGCCCGACAACAACAGCAATGGTGGTGGCGACACTGGTAGCAGTATCAATTGGACGCAAGGTGTATTTCAGCCCTCTAGTAACTTTTATCAACAATGCCAAGTATTAAACGAAAAGCACTGGCTGCGATCATGGAGTAACGAAACCTATCTTTGGTATGACGAAATTATCGATCGTGATCCAGCGCTGACCCCTGCTGTAAGTGAATATTTTAAATTACTAAAAACCGAGCAAATTACCGAGTCAGGCGCAAACAAAGATAACTTTCACTCCAGTCTGCCGACCGCACAATGGAGAGCCCAAAGCCAATCAGGGGTAACCTTCGGCTATGGTTTTAACGTTAAATTAATAAGCCCTACAGCACCACGCCAAGGTGTGATCAGCTATACAGAACCTAACTCACCTGCAAGTGCGCAAAATCTTGCCCGCGGCTTTGAGATTTTAGAAATCGATGGTGTTGATTTTATCAATGCCAATACGCAAGCTGAAGTAGATACCCTCAACGCAGGTTTATATCCAACTAAAGTTGGTAAAAGCACCAGCTTTGTATTCAAAGATATAAATACCGATGAAACCCGCGAAGTTATTTTAAACTCGCAAACGATTACTTCTAGGCCAGTCACAAACGTGAAGACCTTAGCTGATGGCACTGTTGGTTACTTTCAATTTAATAGCCACAATGCAATTGCTGAAAAATCGCTTTATGATGCCTTTAATAATCTCAAAGCAAGTAATGTCACTGACCTAATTATTGATATTCGTTACAATGGCGGTGGTTTTTTACAAATGGCTAGTCAAGTTGCTTATATGATCGCAGGCCCCGCGAACACCAACGGTAAAATTTTCGAAAAAACCATTTTTAACGATCAACACCCAACATTTAATCCAGTAACAGGACAACGCTTAAAACCCGTCATGTTTACCAATGAGTTTGTTGGTTTTGCTGATAATCCTGCTCTAGTTGTTGGCACGCCATTACCAACCTTAAATTTAGAACGCGTGTACTTGTTAACTACCGCCAGCACTTGCTCTGCCAGCGAAGCGATAATAAATGGCTTACGCGGTGCAGATATTGAGGTAATTCAAATTGGCTCTGGTACCTGCGGTAAACCATACGGTTTTTATCCCACCGATAACTGCGATACGACTTACTTTAGCATTCAATTTACTGGCGAGAACAATAAAGGTTTTGGTGAATATTCAGATGGTTTTGCGC
This sequence comes from Pseudoalteromonas sp. SG41-1, assembly GCF_014164575.1. NCBI lineage: Bacteria > Pseudomonadati > Pseudomonadota > Gammaproteobacteria > Alteromonadales > Pseudoalteromonadaceae > Pseudoalteromonas > Pseudoalteromonas sp. SG41-1. Next base: position 715 of record NZ_JACJFL010000076.1, on the reverse strand, counting down.
CGCAAAATACCACTGATAATGCCCGCCTACCAGTACGCATAGCCGGTTGCGCCGTTGCTGATGACTTTAGCCATCAGCTAGGCGACCCTGAAGAAGCTATACTTAAAGCAGCGCTGGGTTATCGTGATAATGGTAGTTGTCCAGCAGCCAGTTCAATAGCCAGTAAGCAAGGTTTTGCACCTGCACGCTTTGGTGACACCCCAGCAGTATTAGATACACGGGCTGGATCTCTTGCTGAGCAAAATAAAATACTGCCTTCGCATTAAGCGTTAGCATTAAACTCAAGGCAGAATTGTTATGCTAAAAGAATGTTCATCATCAATACTAGCCGCGCTCTTGATCTGCGGCTGCTCTGTACAAAATGAAAAACCAACACCAAAATTACAGCATGCATTACTAATAGAGCCACAAGGTGAACTGATTGCTCAAGGAATTGCTCGCCTAATGCGCTCAGAGAAGATTGCAGTAGCTAATGATGTGTTTATGAAGCGCAGCTTGATGGTCGTTGATAACGTCACTAAAACCGACGGGCTTGGCAACCCTATTATGGGTAAACAGCTAAACATGCCAGACCGTTTTGAATTACTGATAAAAAACAACCTATGCTTTGTACGTCATCTCGATAGCAAAGCCACCGAGCCGCTACCGGATGTACAATGTAAGGTGAATGATATCTAGGTGCTAGGTGCTAGGTGCTAGGTGCTAGGTGCTAGGT
>NZ_JACJFL010000075.1:0-12780 GCF_014164575.1 Pseudoalteromonas sp. SG41-1 | reverse complement strand
ACGCAGTATAAATCGCTTTTAAACCAACCCGTTGGGCGTTTCACAGGCACTTACTCTCATCGTTGTTACTTCTTAAAAGGGACTGCCATTCTTGCAAAGTAACGCCTTGATATTAAGCCCCTGTGCAACGCTGAATTCTGTATCATGAGGTGGTTTGGGTATATAACCAACTTCCTGGGTTATTGACTAGAATCATCGCAGTGATAGTGAACCCTCGCAGTACATCTAAGGCGAGCAAACGATGACTGGGTAATTGTGACAATATATTCTGGCAGTGATGTTTAACCATAACGCTCTTTTATTCGTTGCTTGTCTTTTAATTGTAATAATTTATTCATTTTGAGCAAGGTAAATTTTCTTCGCTTATTTTGTTAAAAGCGCAAACAGATAAATTGATTTTTCTATGGGGAAACAGCAATCGCTTAGCGCAAGCTCAGCAACAAGTTGTTGCATAAGTTCAACTGGCATGTAGTGAAAATTCAAATAATATTACAAGTATTTGAATTTAAAATTTTTATGTCGCGAGAGCCAAGCTGAGCGCGGTCTAAAAATTGCATAGAGATAAATTATTAGCCGTTGGGAACAACAGAAATAAGTACTTTACGAGCTTTTAGCTGGATCGTATGGGAGCTATTTGCTATCATTTATCGTTAGTATAATTGCCAAGGAAATACAAGGCCAGCATAGAGACGTAAGTATTTTGCTAGGCCGTGTTAATATCAATCTTGATTTAAAAAAGTTAATCTTATTTTTAGCTATTTCAGTGACTGTGATCACCTTTCTAAATGGCTTTTATTCCAGCTACCAAGTACAAAAACAGCAGCTACAATCGCAAACCTTAAAAAACCATAATGCGTATGCCGCTAAACTTGTCTCTGCCACTGACCGGTTTCTACTGGCTGCTCAGCAGCAACTCGCTTATTCAGCAAAAATTCTTGCAATCCAATTTAATGATGCAAACACTCTTGCGCAAGAGGCGCAGCGACTTAGGTTGCAAACTGATAGCTTTAACTCAACGGTTGTCGTTGACAAAAATGGTGTGGTATTAGCCCATTCACCATTGAGTCTAAAGCTAAAAGGTCAACTTTTAGAAAGTGATGGTGCAAAACAAGCACTAGCGAATAAAAAGCCAATGATCAGTGAGCCTTATATTTCTGCGGTAGGGAACCTCGTGATAGTTATTTCGCATCCGATATTTAACTCTCAAGGTGAATACCTTGGCTACATAGGAGGGACATTATACCTAAAACAAAAAGGGATTTTACACGACTTACTGCAAGTACATTTTCATAAAGACGGCTCATATATCTATGTTGTTGATAAGAATAGGCGCTTACTTTATCACCCTGATGTTGCTCGGATCGGTGAACAAGTTTTTGGCAATCCAGTGATCGAAGCGGTGCTAAGAGGTGAAAGCGGCACTAGGCAGTTAATTAATAGTCAAAACATTGTCATGCTGGCAGGTTATGCACCATTAAAAAGTGCCTCTTGGGGCATTGTCACACAACGACCATTTGACGCTACATTTGCGCCATTAGACGATTTAATGATGAATGTTTTATATCGAACCCTGCCAGTAGGGTTGGCAACCTTTATATTTATTTGGGTGCTAGCTCGGTTAATTTCAAAGCCGTTAAGGCAACTTGCAGAAACGGCTAAAACACTTGATAACCCGTCAACTTCGCAACAGTTAAGGCAAGTGCGGTCTTGGTATTATGAAAGCTCTGAACTGCGTTTAGCTATGCTAAAAGGAGTCGGCTTATTACAAAACCAGATTGGTCTATTACAGCATGAAGCACAAACAGATCCACTTACGGGCTTACATAACCGACGTAGCCTGGAGCTCATGTTAGATCAATTAACTTTACAGCAAACACCCTTCACTGTGCTTGCTATCGATATTGATTTTTTTAAGCGTGTTAATGATGAGTTTGGCCATGATATTGGTGATATTGTTTTGCAATCGTTGGCTACAATTATTGTTGATGTAACCCGTGAAAATGATTTTGTTGCACGTACGGGGGGAGAAGAGTTTATTGTTATATTACCAAATATTAACGCCAAATCAGCTTATCAACTTGCGGAACGATTACGTATGCGTGTATCAGAAACAATCATCGAACCAGTAGGAAGTATCAACATATCAATAGGTATTTCTGGCTGGCCACTGATGCAATTGAGTGTTGAAGAGATACTCAAACAAGCGGATCAGGCTTTATACAAAGCGAAAAAAACGGGTCGTAATCGGTGTATTATTGATTCTCAGTTTATCCAATCTGAACTTGTCGAGCAGGAATAATTTATTGGCAATGGCTTTTAACTATGCAATATTAATAGCCTGTTTTTAATGTTATAAGCTACTACAATGTTGTTAAATATCAGTTTTAAACTAATGTCACTGCTTGGAGTGTATGCTTTAAGCAGTGCAGCAATTGCCCATGACGCTAACGCTACATATTCCGACCCAGCTCAAAGCTATCGTAGTGAGTTTGTTGATGTTGCAACGTTAATACCGACCGCATTATTTGATATTCGCTATTTTAGTGGGCAAAACTTTGTTGGTAAACCAATCGAAGGTTATAACGCGCCTAAATGCTTATTGCATAAAACGGCAGCTGCAGCGCTGGTAAAAGCACATTCTCAGGCGGAGCAAGCAGGTTATAATTTTAAAATCTATGATTGTTATCGGCCACAACGAGCCGTTGACCACTTTGTGCGTTGGGTTAACGACGCAACTGACACAAAAACCAAAGCTGCGTATTACCCTAATTTAGGAAAAGATCAGTTACTCGGTGATTATATCGCAGCTAAATCAGGGCACAGCCGTGGTTCAACAATTGATTTAACTTTGACTGATAGTCAAGGCAAAGCATTAAATATGGGCTCATTGTTTGATATGTTCGATACCATCTCAAATACCGATGATCCGCGTATTACTCAAGATCAACAAGCAAACAGATATAAGTTAAAAAATATCATGTTGGCCGCTGGATTTTCGCCTTACGCAATGGAGTGGTGGCACTTTACCTATCAGCCACAAGCCTATCCAAATACTTATTTTGATTTTGTGGTGCAGTGAGGGGCTAGCGAGTTAAAAACAGTAAAGTTAGTGAGCTGAACTAAGTACATCTATTCAGCCTACTAATTTATACACTCATAATGAGGCGGTATATAGCCATTGCTAGTTACAGGCGCGAAATTAGTTTCGCGCCTTGATCGTTAAGCAGGAAATAGCTAGTTTCTAACTTTCCCCTCCGTAGCTTGTTTTTACTGAACGGTTGCTTTTAAACCACGGCGTTTTAATAACGCTGAGGTGTCAGGCTCTTGACCGCGGAACGCTTTGAACGACTCCATTAGGTCACGTGAGTTACCAACTTCTAAGATCTCTTTACGGTATTTATCGCCCATTTTACGGGTTAAACCGCCTTGCTCTTGAACGTAAGCAAATGCATCGGCCGCTAAAATTTCACTCCACATGTATGCGTAGTAGCCCGCTGAGTAACCGCCACCCATTGAGTGTGAGAAGAACGCAGACTTATAACGCGGTGGCACAAATGGCACATTTACACCGTGCTTAGTTAGTGCTTGTTGCTCAAATTTCTCAATATCTTGTAACGGGGCATCAGCAGGCAATGAGTGCCATTCCATATCTAAAAGTGCCGCTGCAACGTACTCAAGGGTGTCATAGCCTTGGTTGAAGCTACGTGATTGAATTACTTTAGTCAGTAACTCATCAGGAATTGGCTCACCTGTTTCGTGGTGTTTTGCATAGTTTGCGATAACTTCAGGATACATAGCCCAATCTTCTTCAAACGTTGATGGGAACTCAACGAAGTCACGAGATACTGAAGTACCCGATAAAGTTGGGTATTTCACGTTCGAGAACATACCATGTAGGCCGTGACCCAATTCGTGGAAGATAGTTGTTGTTTCGTCATAGCTGATTAGCGTTGGTTCACCTTTGGCGCCTTTTTGAATGTTCATTACATTCACAACCACAGGCTTTTGTTCTTTTAAGCCAGATTGTTTTACAAACGAGCTCATCCATGCGCCACCACGTTTGCCTTCACGCGCAAAGTAATCAGCAAAGAAAATCGCAAGGCTCTTACCATCAGCATCAAATAGCTCATATGCTTTTACATCTGGGTGATAAACCGGAATATCAGTGCGTGGTTTGAAAGTAATGCCATATAAGCGGTTCATGGTAAAGAATACGCCGTCTTCTAATACACGATTAAACTCAAAGTATTCTTTTACTGCATTTTCGTCTAAGTTGTACTTATCTTTACGTACTTGCTCTGCGTAGAATAGCCAATCCCAAGGCTGTAGCTTAAATTGATCGCCAGACTCATCGATTTTCGCTTGGATCGCAGCAGCTTCAGCATTAACGTTTTGCATCAACGCAGGGATCATGCTGGCAAACATATCAAATACTGCTTCTGGTTTCTTCGCCATTTGTGATTCTAATCCAAACGCAGCCCAACTGTCGTAACCAAGTAGTTTTGCTTTTTGAGCACGTAGCTGAGCTAGTTCAGCCACGATTTCGCGGTTACTATTTTCACCCGATAGCGCACGCTCTGATGATGCACGCCATACTTTTTCACGTAGCTCACGGTTTTTAAGCGCTGCTAAAATTGGTTGGCGCGTTGTATTAGTGATTTTTATCAGATATTTACCTGAGTGACCCGCTTGTGTTGCAGCATTGGCAAGTTGCTCTATTTGGCCTGCTGATAAACCATCAAGCAGCGCTTTATCGTCAACGATAACAACATTGCTGTTAGTCAATGCTAGTAAGTTTTGTGAAAACTGAGTGGTTAAGCTTGAGTGCTTGGTATTGATATCACGAATTTGTTGTTTTTGTTCTGCGTTTAATTTTGCGCCCGCTCTGATAAAGCGTTTGTAGTAAACGTCGAGTAAGCGAGTTTCTTCAGCTGTTAAAGCCAGAGTGTCTGACTCTGCGTGTAATGTTGCTACTTTTTCAAATAATGCTTTATTTAAGAAAATGTTGTCGCTGTGTGCTGCCATTTTTGGCGCTAGCTCTTTTTGTATCTCACGACGCGTTGGGTTTGAGTCACTGCCTGCTAGGTTATAGAAAATGCTACGGGTACGGGTTAATAATTCCCCACTTTCTTCAAGCGCAACAATTGTATTAGCAAAATCAGGCTTAGCAGGATTATTGATAATCGTTTGTACTTCAGCCATTTGCTCAGCCATACCTTGATTAAAAGCCGGCATAAAGTGTTCGTCTTTAATCGCATTGAAATCTGGCGTTTCGTATTGTAAAACGCTTTTCACTAACAGTGGATTAGCTTGCTGTACTTGATCAGCTGTAGCCGTTTGTTCGGCTTTAATGTTGTTTGCTGTTGTTTGGGGCTCAGAACAGGCTGTTAATAATAACGCTGAACTGATCGCGGTTGCTAATAAGTGTTTCATTATTTTTCTCTTATCATTTTTAAAAATTAAATTGTGCCGATATAAGCGCAGTAAGCGCTTTGTAAATCAGCAGGTGCCTGCTGTCATAAAAGTTGAAGTGCACAAAAAATAGCAGCAAAGCGCAATTAAATGGGGCAAATATCACTATGTGCTCAATGGCCCAAGCATACTGCAGATAACTACTAATAATCTCACCTATTGAGATAAGGCGATTATTAGCTGCGATAAGTGGTGAAATCTCACTAAGAATGGAATATATTTTTACTTTTACGCAATTTTTTCAGTGAGTTTTCAAATATGTGATAGATTGCAAAAAATGATGCTGAGCAATCAACTGTAACAAAAAAAGTAACACTCATCCGTGATAGAAAAAATTACTCAACGCGCCTTAAGTATTGGCTAAGGTAAATAAAGACTCGAAAGGGGGTTGACATAACTTATTAACCCTGTATAGTTTGCTGCAGCTAGAAAGAAAGCATGAAAGCTATAAATCTCCATTTCGATGTTGTATAAGTAATACTTGTAGTACCGTCCTGAAGTTTTTAAAGTACCATCTCATTTTTTGCTACACCGCTCACTAGAGCAATTATTTTATTTTTATATCAGGATATTACAATGTCAAACATCGTATCAGGTACAGTTAAGTGGTTCAACGAGTCTAAAGGTTTTGGTTTCATTGAGCAAGAAAATGGCCCAGACGTTTTCGCACATTTCTCAGCAATCAAAAGCGAAGGTTTCAAAACTTTAGCTGAAGGCCAACGTGTAGAGTTCACTCTTTCACAAGGTCAAAAAGGTCCACAAGCAGAGAACATCACTGCTGTATAATTTTACCTTTTAGGTAGAATAAAAAAAAGCAAGCTTAGGCTTGCTTTTTTGTGTTTTAAAATTGACGTAACTTGCTCCCCCTCCTATTCTTTATCTATTATTATTATTCTGTAACGAGATAGATTATCTACCGATTACTTATCCTAGTGTTTAGCCTTGGATTCACTTTTACTTGCGCTGCAAAGCCAATAATTACTATTTTTACTGAACAGTTTCCCCCTTATAATTTTTCGAATAAAGGGCAGCTGCAAGGGATTAATTTAGATATTGTGCGTACGTTGTGTGAGCTTTCACAAGTGGAGTGCAAATTTGAGCTGTTGCCTTGGGCAAGGGCATACGATTTAGTGCAAAAAAATCAGCTCTCAGGGCTAGTATCAACCGCTCGCAGTGCTGAGCGAGAAGATTTATTTTACTGGGTTGGCCCATTGGTTTCTTCACGTACATTTTTTTATCGTCTTCGCGACAACAAACACATTAATCCAACTGATATTACTCAAGTTAGTGCATACACCTTAGGTGTCGTTAGAGGCAATATTTATGAGGGGCTAGTGGAGAGTATTGGTTTCCAACAAGATAAAAACTTATTAAAAGTAGCTCATCACTATGAATATATGAACCTATTTTTTAAAAATAAAATCGATTTAATTCTCGGCTCAGAGTTTGCCTTAGATTACCAACTGCAGCAATTTGGTCATGGTGGTAAAGAAGTCGTCAAACTAGTTGAGCTACCAGTAAATACATTACAGGGTAACTACGTAGTATTTAATAAAGAGATGCCTATTGAAATAGTTGAACGCTTCAATGAGCAGTTAGAAAAACTTAAAGCGGTGGATAACTTTGACGCTTATCGGCATCGTTATGTACAATAGCTAGTTAATGAGCCGTTATTAATTGACGGTATTTTTCAGTACTTTTAACCTTTAAAAAAGCCTGCTGCAGTGCTTTTATAATATCTTCATCAGTATTGATATTTGCAGCTAAGTAACCAGCTACTGCCAGTCCTTCTATGGCATGTACGAACGTCAGTGCGTTAGCATTGATCGCTAGCTGCTCACTCATTGAAGCTAGATAATTAGCATCGTCGACTACCAGATCAACTTTTCTTGCTAGTAGTAACTGATATGACTTTTGGATATCAGTGGTCAGCAATACTTCGAAACCACGTTTTACTAATACTTGCGATGCAAGGTCATGGCGCTGTACGGCAATTTTATATTGCTTAGCTTGCTCTGTATTATCAAAGTTAATATCACTGCGCTCAGAGAGTTTTACAAAGCCCATTTCAAACTGTGCTACTGGCCCTATCCAATGGAATAGTGTCTCGCGATCCGTTGTGCGTGCCATACTGTAAATTAAGGTGTTGCTATTATTAACCGCCATTTTATAAGCACGTGCCCAAGGGTACATGTTGATTGGGGCATTGAGCTTAGCCTCTAAAATAATCATATTTACTAACTCAGTACTATAACCAGTTACCTGATTATTCAGCAAAACTTGATTCGGCGGTGACAACTCGGTCACAACCATTAAGTTTTGATTTGCAGTACTATGGACACTGATACAAAGAAGTAGCAGATTAATAAATAGCCGCATTTATTTTCTCTTTTTGACGATAGAACTTTGAGTATAGCAATAACTAGGAAAAGTATTATGAAAGTAAACAGTGAATTAAAAACGATAAAAGGGCCATAAAGGCCCTTTGTGAAGTATCGTTCAAGTAAGATAAGTCTTTAACCCCTTAAAGGCTTATCCTATTGTTTTGCAACCAAGGCTCATCTCAAAGTTTCTAAGCTAGCGAGAGGAAAAAACCTGCAATTGCGGCGCTCATAAGGTTAGCCATAGATCCTGCTAACACTGCTCTGAGCCCTAAGCGTGCGATATCCTTTCGCCGACTAGGCGCCATACCGCCTAATCCACCTAGTAAAATGGCTATCGATGATAAGTTAGCAAACCCACATAACGCGAATGTGACAATCGCTTGTGTGTGCGCACTTAACGTATCGCGATAATTCATAAAGTCTAAATAAGCAACAAACTCGTTTACTACTAATTTTTGACCAATAAAGCTACCAGCTATAATTGCTTCATTCCACGGTACACCTAGTAACCAGGCAACCGGCGCAAATATATAACCTAAAATTTCTTGTAGTGTTAGGGTTGGATAATCAAACCAACCACCAATACCACCTAATAAACCGTTTAACAGCGCAATTAAAGCTACAAATGCCAGTAACATTGCGCCTACATTCAAGGCTAAATGCATACCGTTTGCTGCACCCGATGCTGCTGCATCAATTACGTTAACAGGCTTGTCTTCGTCAAGCTCTAAATCAGCTAAAGTATCTTTTGGTGTTTCGGTCTCTGGCACAATCATCTTGGCCATTAAGAAACCACCCGGCGCTGCCATAAAGCTGGCTGCAATTAAATATTTAAGCTCTACACCAATAATCACGTAACCGGCCATTACTGAGCCCGCTACCGTTGCTAAGCCACCTACCATTACTGCAAATAACTCTGACTTAGTCATCGTTGCAATGAACGGCTTAACAATCAGTGGCGCTTCAGTTTGACCAACAAAAATGTTTGCGGTTGCTGAAAGCGACTCCGTGCGTGAGGTTTTCAACAGTTTTTGTAAACCACCGCCTAATATTCTAATTATCCAATCCATAATGCCTAAGTGATATAACACAGCAACTAATGCTGAGAAAAACACAATAACTGGCAATACCTGAATAGCAAAAATAAACCCTAACGTATCCTGGTTTGCTAACGGTCCAAATAAAAAGCTGATCCCATCATTAGCAAACCCGATCACTGATGATACGGCTTTTGACATGCCAACTAATGCATTTTTACCTGCGTCTGAAAACAGGACAAAACCACCAATTATAAATTGCAGGGCAAAAGCGATACCGACAGTTCTAAAACTAATTGCTTTGCGATTTGTCGAAGCCGCAAATGCAATGCCTAGCAGCATACACATGCCGACTAAGCTCATAAATGTTGTCATCTTTGCTTATTCCCGTTGTTATTTTTGCAGTAAATATTTTATTTTACTTTTAATTATATCAATCGCAACACGATTCATACCACCACGTGTAACCACTAAATCAGCCTTGTGCTTTGAAGGCTCAATAAACTGATAAAACATCGGTCTCACAGTAGCTTGATATTGTTCAACAACGGACTGTAATGTTCTGCCTCGTTGCTCCATATCACGTTGCATACGGCGCATCAGGCAAATATCAAGCGGTGTATCAATAAACACTTTGATATCAAATTCTTTACGTAGCGCTTTATCACTAAGCAATAAAATCCCTTCAACTATGAGAATTTCTGCTGGCATCACAGTGCGTGTTTTGTCACTGCGAGTATGCTGCGCATAATCATAGGTAGGTACTTCTACCGCTTCGCCATCACGTAACTGTGTTAAATGTTTACACATTAACTCATGTTCAAACGCATCAGGATGGTCGTAATTCGTTTGCGTACGATGATCAAACGGCAAATGCGATTGGTCTTTATAGTACGCATCTTCTTCAATCACGGCGATGGCGCCTGGTTCAAGCTCATTCACCAATTCATTATAAATTGTTTGGCTAAAAAGAGATTTGCCAGACGCAGAAGCGCCAGCAATGGCTATTATTGTTCGTGTCACTAAAGTTCTCATCCACACAGAAGGATACATTGTTGGTAGATCACAATAGCAAAAAAGACACGAATAATCTCTCTTGCTTCGCTTTAAGGTGTGAAATTTATAATGTTTAGGTTTTATGAAACAGGACTTATGTCCTGTACGTTAAAAAGCACAAAAATATAAAGTAGCTACATTGGATAATCGAGGTGAGTATGGCAAGAGCAATTATATTAATGGCAGATAGCCTAGGCATAGGTGCAGCACCAGACGCTGACAAGTTTGGCGACTTGGGCGCAAACACTTTTGCACATTTGCTTAAAGCATACTTTGAAGAAACCGGCGAACGGCTATCACTACCTAACCTATCGTTATTAGGTTTAGTTGATGCATGTGAAGCTGCAGGCAATGAACCGTGCCTTGTTAGCGACCGTCAAACACCGATTGCTGTTTGGGGTTACGCAAAAGAGCTTTCTAGCGGCAAAGATACTCCATCAGGTCATTGGGAAATGGCAGGTGTACCTGTGTTATTCGATTGGGGATATTTCCCTAAAACACAACCGAGTTTTCCACAACAGTTAATTGACGAGCTGATTGCTCGTACCGGTATCCCAGGGATTTTAGGCAACTGCCATGCCTCGGGTACTACGATTTTAGAACAGCTAGGTGAAGAGCACATAAAAACAGGTAAACCAATCTGTTACACCTCAGCTGATAGCGTGTTTCAAATAGCCGCGCATGAACAAACTTTCGGTCTAGAAAAACTTTATCAGGTCTGCGAAATCACACGGGCGCTGCTTGATGAAATGAACATAGGACGAGTGATTGCGCGGCCATTTTTGGGTTCCAATAATCAAGACTTTGCCAGAACGGGCAATCGTCGAGATTATTCAGTGTTACCGCCAGCGCCAACATTGCTAGACAAACTAGCAGATGACGGTGGTGAAGTGATTAGCATAGGGAAGATATCTGACATCTATGCGCATCAAGGTATTACCCAAAAACACAAAGCCCCAGGCTTACAAAACTTGTTAGCAAAAACCACTGAGGTAATGGCATCAGCGCCAGATCACAGTTTGATATTTACTAATTTAGTTGATTTTGATGAAAAATTTGGTCATCGCCGCGACCCTGTTGGGTATGCAAAAGCGCTTAAACAGTTGGACGATTACTTACCAACGATACTTAAGCAGCTTAAAGCCGACGACGTACTAATTATTACGGCGGATCACGGTTGTGATCCAACATTCCCGGGCAGTGAGCACACCCGCGAATATGTGCCTGTACTTGCTTATCAGGTAGGGCTTGAAAATACCCCGCTTGGTGAACGTGCTAGTTTTGCAGATATAGGTCAAACACTTGCCCAGTGGTTTAACTTACCTGCACTTGAATATGGCGATGGCTTTATTGATAAGCTTAACGCGCTAAAAGTAAAAGGAAACGAATAATGAGTACTCCACATATTGACGCAAATAATGGCGATTTTGCACAAACGGTATTAATGCCGGGTGATCCATTACGTGCGCAATACATTGCTGAAAATTTTCTTGATGATGCTGTAAAAGTAACCGGCGTTCGTAACATGTATGGTTTTACTGGCACTTATAAAGGTAAACCAGTAAGCATTATGGGTTCTGGTATGGGCATTCCATCAATGTCGATTTATGCCCGCGAACTAATCGTCAGCTACGGTGTTAAAAACCTTATTCGTATCGGCACTTGCGGCGGTATTGGTAGCGACATTAAAATTCGTGACGTTATTTTTGCACAAGGCGCAAGCACAGATTCAAATGTAAACCGTGCACGTGTACGTGGTTATGATTTCTCAGCAATTGCTGATTTTGATTTACTATTAAACGGCGTTAATGCAGCAAAAGAGCTAGGTATTAAAGCGAAAGTGGGTAACGTATTTACCACCGATACCTTTTATCAAGCCGATAACAGCTTTTATCAAGAACTTGATAAACTAGGCATGTTAGCGGTAGATATGGAAACAGCCGGTTTATATGGCGTTGCTGCTGAATATGGTGCAAAAGCCATGGCATTATTTACCGTGAGTGACCACGTGATCACCGGTGAAGCAACCCCAAGTGAAGAGCGTCAAAGCACCTTCAATGAAATGGTTAAAATTGCCTTAGAGTCAATCTAAGCGTAATAAACAAAAAGTTCCTTGGTAACGTATTCGCAGTATTTTGGAGACACGCCCAAAATAATGTGAGACTAACCTCCAAAGCCGCCTAGTTAAACTAAGCGGCTTTTTTTATGGGGAAAAGCTAGCGAGGGTAAAGCTAGCGAGGGTAAAGTTAGCAAGGGTAAAGTTAGCTAGGGTAAAGTTGTACCTTTAATGTTGTTTTTTGATTTTTTGTACTATAAATATATAAAACACTGAATAATTGATATTATGAATTTTGAGCGACTAGACGTATGGAAACGATCAGCGGCACTATCAGTAGCTGTATTTAAACACTTTAAATCAAGTCATGAGCGAGGTTTAAAAGATCAAATAACCCGTTCTAGCTTGTCAATATCATCGAATATAGCGGAAGGCTATGAAAGAATGTCTTCGAAAGATTGTGTTCGTTTTTTGTATTACGCCAAAGGCAGTTGTGGTGAATTGAGGTCTCAACTTTATATATCTATGGAAATAGGAGAAATCGATTCGAATACGGCATTTCAGTGGATCAATGAAACAACCGAATTATCTAAAATGCTGGGCGGATTAATTAAAGTGATAAGTAAAAGCTGAGCTGTCAGGGAGGGGGAGCTAGCGAGGGTAAAGTTAGTGGGAGTAAAGAGACGAAGTACTTGACTACCGCGTTTAAAAATTCATTCTGATAAAACTCGCAAACTCGCAAACTCGCACTTTTTATCAGACATAAGCAAACTCG
>NZ_JACJFL010000074.1:0-13170 GCF_014164575.1 Pseudoalteromonas sp. SG41-1 | reverse complement strand
AAAAAAGCCCCGTATCTCTACAGGGCTTTTAAAGGGAAAGGAAAATCTACTATTCTGTGAATACTTTGTCTTCCATATCAGCTATTTGCTTTTTCTTTTCTTCTTCGCTGTAAAGTTCGTTCTTCACATAGAAATCAGCAACTTTCTTGCCTTTATTTACAGCTTCACGAATAGCATTAACTAAGTTATCTTGTACTCGTGTACGACTATTCCACTCTAATGTATTACCATTAGCGTCTTTAATAGAGAAAATCATTGTCTTTGAAGCGATAACGGCTGGAACCATGTTATCAAGCTTAGACTTTTCAGCACCTTCAACTTTATGTTGATTAATAATCTCAGCCATTTTCTTACTTTTGGCATCAATACTTTTTTCGCCTTTAACTTGTTCCCAAAGGTAATCAGCAACATCACCTTTAACTTGACCACCACCAGCATGTTGAAGAACTGTACCGTCTTCTAATTGAACTTTGAAGATTGGTGGACGAGCTTTACGTTCACGAACAGGTTTATCTTCACTTTCTTCTTCAATCACAAGATAAGAAGGAAGTTTCATTGTAGACATATATTCAGCAGCAGCTTTTTCAGCTAATTTTTCAACAGTTGAGCCAGTTAACTTAGCAAATTCAGCAGTAGCAGGGCTTGATACAACTTCCTGATATTTAGCTTTACGGCTATTTTCTAATACAGCCATACCAAGAGACTTTTTGTTATCAACAACAAACTTTAATAAGTCAAAACTTGCTGCAGTTTGAAATAATTGTTTTACACCTTCTTTGGTAGAAACTTGCTTTACAGCCGCTTTAAGTTGTTCGTTAGTATCTTTAGAAACTTTAACTTCAAAAAGTTGATCCATGATTATTACTCCGATTGGGAACTATTTAATTAATGAGCATGGACACTATAGTTAGATATATTATGTAATGTCAACACTAAACAATAAAAAACATGATATTTTTTATCATAAAAAAATAAACCCTACTATAAAAGCAGGGTTTGAAGTTTGTAGTCCATTGTTGTTATTTTGTTATTCCTTTAATAAATGTCCTTAAAATTACCTATATACGTAATATGACGAACGTATATTCCTTTTAAATTAAGTCCATATTTAAAAAAGGCAATGTCCTTACTCTTAAGTTGTATATGAAAAAAAACTAAAGTAAATAGTTTTTTTAAATTTATATATTAAATAATTTAGTTTTCGTAAAGAAAGGTAGAACTGTACCTTGTATATGTTGATGCAAACCACCAAATATTTGATTTTCATCAACTTCTATGTCAATCCATTTGCTGATAAATTTTGGTAATGTATTCACGATAGCACAGCATTTAATCAAAATATAACTTACAACAATGGTATACAACATCATTCCAACAAAGCCCTGAAACATATTCCATATAGAACTATAACTATATTTTAAATCAAGTATCGGAACTAAAATTGATAGTGATAGGTTAAGTAGGTTGATTAAGATATTCGCAAAGAAAAACGCAACAACAAAACCAATCAGTATTAATAGAGGTTGAAAAATTACAGACTTTATTAACTTATAAATCGGTAATTCATGACCTTCAAATTCTTCACCTTCATTCGGGATCAAGAAGTAAAGGCTAACAAGAGGAATAACTATCATTGTTTTGACTACAGAAATTAACCACGCAATGATTTTTGATAAGAAGAAAAAGAAAGGAATAAAAGGTATAACTACACCTAAAATAAAACCAATTATAAACATTCCTTGAAAGATATCAGCCGCTAATTCAATAAGGTTTGATATTGAATAGACTACCTTTGCTAACACATCAGGCATAAAACCTGTTATTGACATAAGTGTTTTATTTGCTAAACCTAAACCAAAAGAAAAACCTATTGTATCTTCCATTATCTCATTACCAGCTTGCGATAATGCTAAGTAGCTATTCATTTTAAATACGCTACATTTATTTAGATCCGTACTACAACCACCGTCAAAATCATATTGTGAAGTTATTAAGGCTTTAATATCAAAGATATGTGTACTTTGTTCCACAGGTTTAGGACGAGAAAAAATACCAAATACACTATCAATAGCTTTACGTTTCTCACTACCTTCCTGATCGGTTAATTCGTCCTTAATCTCACTATCGTAACCTGTATTATAACTACTTCTAATTAACTCAATTTCAGTTGATATGTCGTTGATATACTTATTCTTCTCAAAATAAACACTCCCTGTTAAAAACCATCCCTTATTAATCAGTGAAACAATGTTATCTACTTCATTTTGTAAGGCTTCTTCTTGGTTTTCAAACAATAGGTCTGTGAAGACTTCTTTTAATCTTGGCTTAAAGTAATCGTGTAACCTCGCGTATTCTTTATTTGATACTGATTGTATGTGTTGTTTTAATGAATTTTCATCAGCATAAGCGATATCAATGTATAAGATACGATCTTTAACCTTGTTGTATAGGTACTCACCATTTATGTTTTGCTTCATACAGTTATACGTACCTGTATCATGTATAAAACCGTCTATATCATTCTTACACTGAATTTCTCTTAAACTTAGTGCTATCTCTCTCAATAACCTTTGATAAGTGGAAGAATACAACCCTAACTTCTCAGCTACTTCTTTTTGCTTATCATTTATCGTATACAAATTGCCACAGTAATTGTCTTTAAATAGCTTCATACCGTGTACTTTGGCACAGTATTCACCCACTTTTATATCGTTAGGGGTAAAGTCCTTTATGAAGTAGAAGTCATTGGCTTCTTGAAGAGTGGTAGGACTGATAAGGCACTTGTAGTATTCGTCTTCGGCTAACTTTGAATACCTGTTATTGAATGAATAACCACGTTGCTCTATCGCTAATTCACGTTGTTGTATGTCGCATAGATGCATATGGACGTTGTTTTCAACACGCTCTATAAATGTTTCAGTGATATTTGATCTTTCAAACTCTTCACTCGCATTCATATCAAAGTTAATCATAGCAATGGCAAAGACTATGATTGTGTATAAAAATTTAGTAATGAAGATACCCAATGATACAAAGAATAAGAAAAGAAACTGTACGACACTTAAACCACCAAAAGCAGGTATAGGCGCAATCAGGCTATAAGCAATCGATGACTTTTTAAACGTCTTAGCAAAGAAAGAAAATTCAGGTATTTTATTACCACTCATTAAACGAGTAATAAACCCTGCAGAAAAGTAGACTGACATAGAAATAGCGATGCCAAATAAAAATGTATTTATTGAAACTAATATAGGTAAGAAATAGTTATTACCAAAACCATCAGTAATCTTTTGTTTAAATACTTCAACATTAAAATCAGCTTGTAGATTAAGAGCTTTATTAAATATTGATATAATAACGTCTACACCGTCTATTAGCCCCTCACCAAACAAGAAAGCTAACACTTCTACTGATATGTCGTTTTCCATAGGGCTTTGTATACAATCACCATACTCAGCAGTCAAACGGCTTATTTTTTGTGTTATCGGTAAGTCTTGTATTTGTTCTGTTAATTGATCTCTACGTTCTTTATCGAGAAGAACAGCAACTTTGTCTTTACACAATTCAGTATTTACATCAGTGGCAAACGTACTATGTGAAAATATTAATAAGAATAGCAATGTAAATACTTGTTTTATCATCCGTTTTCTTGTCTCCCTTATCTATCAAGGTAATACAAAAAACGCATTAAACAATAGTAAAAACAAAAAAACTCTAACAACAAGGTTAGAGCTTTTAATATGATTTTACTTGATATTATTTAGCCTTAAAAACGTCCTCGTTTTCTTGCTCTGTATCAGTTGTTGTTTTGGTAAGAATACCAGTGAAAGCAGTGAAACCTAATGCTAATGAGCCAGCACCAAACATGATTAGTGGTTTCATTAGCGGGTTCTGTCTACTATCTTCCGCATACTTTTTAAGACCTACAATACCTAAGAAAGCAAAGATACCGCCAGCAAACGCCACAACCCAACCGAATAAACTACCTACGGCTTTTGTTGTTCCAGTTAAGTTACTCGCTACATCATCAATCTTAGCTGTTTCAGCTAATAACTCAGGCGAGATAACCGTAGCCAATACAGCTACTAAAATAGTTAAAAGTGTTTTTGTTAATATTCCCATTTTCTTATTCTCCTTATTATAGATATATTAATCGTTGTATAAAATTACAGTCGCAGGTGAAGCACTACTACACGCAGTAGTAGCCGTTGTTAACGTCCAATCAGGTGTATTATTTTCAGTACCGTTAATGTCAATACGGTCATAACCAACACTTCTTCCAGCTTGATAAGCGGTTAAGCATTTTTCTGTTGTATCGAGTCCATTTGCGGTTAATGAGAAATCATTACCACTCGTTGCAGAACCAGCAATAACATATTCACCGTCTAATTTACTTTTAATAACACCAGTTGAGCTATCGGAATTATTTCTTGTGCTTGTGGGTAGCATTCCAGCGGAAATGGCAATATCATTATCAAGACCTGTTGAGCTTTCATTAGCAAATGTTTTTTGTAGTTCTTTTGTAATATCAGCAATCTCAGTAATTGCTTCATTTTGTTTAATACTATCTTGACCATCACCAAAGGCTAAAATCATTCCAGTAATTACTAACGCCCCTAGAGCAATTACAGCCAAGGCTTCAATCAAGGTTAAACCTGATTTATTACCTTTTATTAATCTGTTTATATTTTTTTTCATTTTATAGACACTCCTTTTCTTAAAATTATTTTTGTCTTCAATATTGATGTAGCATATAAAAAACTTTCATCAAGAACTAAATATTAAAAAAATACATTATTTAATGGTTTTTTTTTGAAAAGTCTTTTACAAATCTAAATAAATCTTCTTCTTTATAGAAAATTTTTGTGCCTTGACGTTTTAATAATTCTAATAATTTAATAGCGTCCTTTTCATTGTTAAACATTCTCAATGGATGAAATGAAATAAGATCGCTTCTCTTCATTATTAAATTAACAATGAAAATAGATTTTTTTGCTACACGTTGTGATATGAAAGCTACGTCATTGTTTTGATAGAAAAGAACATGCTTAATCAATGAGTTATCGCAAATGTTTTTAACCTTTTCATAAGCGTCATCGTTATCTGTAGGGTAGTAGAAAATGTAGTGTTTTGAAGTGGTTGATTGTGCTGATCGTGGCGAACCTATGCGATAACCATTCGCATCGGCTTTTTTGTATTTTTCCTTAAAATCGTACATTAAATTAATATTCATAATTATTCTCCCTTAGAATATTATGAATATCATTAAAATTTATTTAATCAATATTTAAGCATCCAAAAAAAAGAGCTACCATAAGGTAGCCCTTTTCTTCGCTTTTCAAAGGTAGTATCAAACGAATAAATGGAGAACACTATTCGAAGACAAGATTATAATATGATGAAAATAATATGTTGTCAATATATTTGCCAATAAATATTGTATTATATAATATATTTTTTCTTGTTTAAATATTATGATTTCTAACTATTGAATTAATTTAAAATCTAATATAAAAGCCACTCTAAGTGGCTTATTTTTTTATAGTTGTGCGTATTTCCTAATCATAATATCTTTTTGTTTATCATTCGTTGCTTGTGTCTTAGCTTCAAGCATTGATTTGATATTACTACCTTCATAATCAATAGACACTTTACTGCTATCAGGATCAACAAGTTTAATCAAATGTGATTGACCGTTTTCAATCAGGAAATTTTTATAAAAAGGCAATTCATCTTCTTGCCAGCCTGTTAGATAAAACTCTAAGTTTTCCGAAAGCTTTATATCTAATTGACTTAAATTTCTATCTCTACGATCAAGATTAATTTTAAACA
This sequence comes from Pseudoalteromonas sp. SG41-1, assembly GCF_014164575.1. NCBI lineage: Bacteria > Pseudomonadati > Pseudomonadota > Gammaproteobacteria > Alteromonadales > Pseudoalteromonadaceae > Pseudoalteromonas > Pseudoalteromonas sp. SG41-1. The sequence goes on along the minus strand of NZ_JACJFL010000074.1, from coordinate 7,338 downwards.
CTTTTTGTAAAAGCTTTTTATCAGCAACTTGCTTTTTATACTGCTTTCTACGCTCTATTCGCAAACATTCTTTCTCATACTCTTCACTTTGCTTATTAAATGATGAAGAACCTGTACCTGTTGTTTTACTACTATTAAAACCAGCCGCTTCATCCATTCTTTCCATTGTATCAGTCATTAGCTTTTTGCCACCAAAAACGTGATTTTCTAAACGATTGATTGAATGGTCAATACGATGATCTCTCATTACACTATTTCTTGCTTTAACAATTGTGTGTGAAGTCTTTTGAATATCTCTAAATATACTCTTTACAATGTTTTTCTTACCTTCATCAGCATATTTATTGATAGTTGCCATTATCTCTTTAAAGTCTTCTTTAACTAACTCAAAATAAGTTCCTGTATAACTTTCTCTATAATGAAGCTTTAAATTTTCTTTTAATTTTTCACAGATCATTAGTGAATGTTCTCTAACATCACTATAAGAATAACTATTAGCCTTTTCTCTATAATTTCTATCGTGATTTTTTATTCCAGACAACGTACTTTCAAGCTGGCTAATCGCTTTTTGTAAATGTTGATAATGTACTTTTACACTGTCGTTTCTGTTAATTAAATTTTTCATAATATCTTTCTCCATTAATTTCATTTTATCATTAAAAAAGCTGTATTCAATGCTTTGAAAGTTGAATGAAATTGTTTTTTCTATTTCTTACTTTATATAATGGTTTATTTAATATTGCTTAAGAAGAAAAATGTGATTTAATAATTTAAAAGGAACGAATAATATGAAAGAAAATAAAATATTTGAAGAGTACATTGATGATGTAATTGTATTTATTAATAAGTACTATCTACAAAGCGTATTTTATACATTAGTTATTTTTATAGTTTGTGGTATTGGTTATATCTTTTTAAATATCAATGTAAATACTGACATAAGTTCAACACGATACAGAATGGACGTTTGTATCAATGTTATGAAAAATTCGAAGGCTACGAAATGTAAACAAGGAATACTTAACGATACATCCTCAACTATACCTACTTACTTCATTGCTTATAAAAGTGGTGATAACATACAAATTGAAAGCAATAAATTTATATCACAGGCGTTAAGAAAAAATATTGAGAACGCTTACAACAAGCAAAATATTGTAATGGATGCTGATTGTACTAACCCTAATTTTTGTAATGGTTTAAAACTGTTAAACAGTAAAACAAAAGAAGTGTTTTGGACGATTACGAAAGATGAGTATTTACAGTTTAAAGATAGGTATGATAACTATTATGATAAAACAAGGTAAAAATACATTGTATAATGAAAAAAATAATCATTATGGTCTTTTTTTTTAAAAAAAATATGATATATCTATAAATATAACAAAAGAGAAATGTAATGAAAATTGACAAAGATTTTTTAAATCAATTAGACAACATAATATATATTGATTTGGTTTCAGCAGGAAGCTCAAAAAAATCGGACGTTATTGCTTTGAATATCATTAAAGAAAATGTTAGTACAAATGAAACTCAAAGATTAAAAAGATTTTATAATCCTTTACACGATAACAAAGCGAATACTCGCTTAACTGATAGTGATATCGAAAAGCTTCATGAAAAACGTAAAGGTGCTGAGTATTCAACAACTTTTAAAGGTGATAAAGAAGCGATTACTGAATTTGTAGGGAAGGGTAATACACTATTAGTAATGGCTAATGCTGATAAAGTAATGCATCACTTACCACAATCACTTCAAAATGGTGCGGTATTTGATATTGCCAAAGAAAACATAGACTTTACTAATCTTAAAACAGAGAATGGTGTAAAAAAACTACCTTCATTAACAACAGTAGCTAACAAACACGGTATAGAAAATACCAGCGATAAAGCTCAGTTGTTATCGACTCTTTTTAAGAAAACCATTGATATTGAGAACAGCCAGAAGAAAGAAAACATCTATAACCCAAAACTTGCTAATCACCTGAAAGGGCTAGGTAAAGCATTTTGGACTAAAGTTGACGCATACAGGCTTGACGGTGAAACACGTAAAGACTTGTATAACAATACACAAAACTACACTGATTTTATTGTTAGACAACAAAAAGTGTTTAATCAAAAAGTAATGTCAGGTGCTTACGACAATGTTATCAAAAAAGCAGTAATGAATAGAGGGCTTAGTGAAAAGCAAGCTGATAAGTATAGTAATCAAATAAAAGAGATACTTGATCCAAGACGTTTAATTGGTGGTGAGAAAATCACAACATTTGCTGTATTTGCCAGTGAAACAAACAAAGCAGCGAAAGCTTGGGACAATAAGTTTGAAAATGAAATAAATAAACTTACGGGCAATGATAAGGTTGTTGCTGATAACAAAAAACAAAAAGCAAGAGAATTATCTATTTAATTTTAATTGTGGTGTTGACATTTAAAAAATATATCATAAATTAAAGTTTACATTAGTCTATTAGATTAATGAAAGTAACACTTATTTTAATTATTCAATCAAGCAAAAAACCATTCGAAAGAGTGGTTTTTTTATTTGCGTTATTGAAAATAATTTTTTCTATATTACCTTGATATATCAAGGGAGATAAATAATATGGAAAAAAATCACAATGGCGATAACACTGATGGTGTAATACTACTTATAGCAATATTTGTTTTAGGACTATTCTATCTATCAAGCTCATTTTTTGATTATTACTTTCAATTTTGGTACTACACAAAAAAATATTTTTTTTACGCACTATCATTCTTACCAGAAGAAATAGCAGGTTATCTTTTTTTATATGCTGACATTCCTCACTATATCTCTACTTATATAGAAGGCTTTCATATACGTAAGTTAGATATAGGTGTAAACATAGGAAAAATAAACAACTACTTTATAGATCAATCTACCGAAACTATAAAAGATAACACAGGGTTTATAGCCTTAGTTGATCGTATCTATACCGTTGTATTACTTCCTTTTGTCTTTTTCTTTTTCTATAAATTAACCAAGAAAATAAATAATAAACTACGTTTTGACAGAGTATACAACATACGTTCCTTAGCAGAACAAGAAAGTGAGATATGGACGCAGATTAAACCCATTATTCATGAACAAGAAAAAATGGTCGGTATCAAATCACTTGATGAAAACTGGTTTGCTATGAGCGAAAAGCCACAGGAATATTTGAAACGCCATAATGTTTTAGACTATGAAAAAAACACTGATAAAAATAGCGAAGGGTTTAAAAAGCTTCAATTTAAACTTAACTACAATAAAGCATACCAGCTATTCACAGAGGAACTTGGCGCAACCTTTAAGGACTTCAAATCATTATCTATCGAAAAGAAATGTGTATTGTCGATTATTGTAGCGAAGTTGATAGGTGATAGTAAGAAGTCAAAATATTTTAATGACACATTAGCAAGAGCATACTCAAGTCATAAGAACAAATCACACGAAAAGAATAATCTTCAATACAGAGCGATCATACATAAAGAGGTTGAGGACTATATTAATAGTAATTTTGGACTAACCACAACAGAGAAGAAGTTTATTTTCTTTAAAAAGAAAAAAGTTGATAAAAGAATATCAATCATAAATGACATAGTTGATAAGCATTTTTATGAAAAAACACTTATCGCAAGACTACTTGAAGAGAGTAGAACAAAAGGCGTTTTGGCTTCTTGTGAGTTTTTATGGCTTAAAAAGGAAAATCGTGATCTTTGGTATATGTTAAGCCAAACAGGGCGTATAGCGTCTTTTGTTGAGTGTAGTGGTGCGTGGTCGCACTACTTATTTGAAAAAACAGCAGATATGAAAGTAAAACAACCAAAGGTTGAAGCAGCAATCGAGGGTGCTGACTACCACTTAGGGAAATACTACAAAAATTACAAAGGAATAACGAAATGAATGTAAGAAATTTTGATATACACATTGCCAGATTACCAGCCAAGTTAAAACTTTTAGGCTTTATTTATCATTTGTTAAAACGTAAGGAAGCTACAATTCACAATAACCATAATAACGTTGTTAATCTCAGTAGTTATATATCTAATACTTTTCTATTTGGTGATAATGAAAACGGTAGCTTTATTGCTATACAAGATGACTACTTACCTTGGTTTATCGAACACCATTTCACAGACGCAGTTATGTGTTTTAAAACAGGCTATATCTATCTTGTCGCACGAGATGAAGATTTTGACTATATGACTTACGCAATAGGTATCAAATGTCGCTCTAAACGCCTTTTAGCGATTGCTGACGTTATCAATAACAAAGATCTACAAGTCAAAGTATGTCGTGTCGCAGAAAACAATGAAGTGTTTATCTCTCATAAGAATGTGTTTTATGGCTTAAACGTTGTAGAAAGCTCGATTGAAGAGTTTATCGCTAATGAAACGATTGAGAATACAGCCGATATCAAACAAACACTGATGGATCATATAACTTCTTGATACAAATAACCTTTACCAGAACAAAACAGTTTCAAATCAATCAATGACTTCTTATCACTACGGGTAGCACGATTACCCGTAGCTTTCTTTATGTATTTGTAATCGCAGTTCACCACAATACCAGTACCTATGCTTGTCATTCTGTTCTCACCGTTTTGTGAGTAATAGCAATAATAACCACTTCCAAACTTCCTGAATGACAATTGTTTGTATATATCAGGGTTATGATAAGCCAGCGCTTCAATATGCTTACAAGCACGTTGTTTTTCATCGAGTGGTGCTTTTTGGCTCATTATAATTTGGCATACTTGATATAAATTGTTTGCTTCAATTTTTTTCACTGATTGTGAGTTGCTATGACTAACTTTCATTATTGTACCAGCGTCAACATAGACAAGTTTTGGTGGTTGTATCACTCTCGAATAATGACCTTCATTGTTAAATTGATCTCTTAACTCTTCTAGCTTTTGATACTCAACTTCCCAATTATCATTATATAAAACACTCATAATCGGTTTTGAATTATCAAAGCACTTATACCTCTTAAAGTCACTGTAAAACTTAGCTAATTCAATATTATATATCTTCTTTGCATCTTCAAATTTTATATTCATGTTTGTGAGTTTGTTATATTTTAATATAAACACATAACAATCTAATAACGCCACCTCACTTAATTATTTATATTTTTATCATTATTTAATCTGTTTTTTTAAAAAGTTCTATTGATTTTTTACAAATCTATTATAAAACAATGTAGTAAATAAGGAAAATAAAATCGTGCTACTTATTGGATGAGTACAAAAATAACAAGAGGGAGATGATGTTATGACTCTAAGAAAATTGCTGATTGGTGAATTTAAACTACCACCGATGTTTGTTAATAAATTTATTGCTGAAAATAAAAATACATTTATTAAAGATAGTGTTGCTTATGAAAAACCAACGGGGAAGTTAAGAACTTTACTTGTTGACGATGATAACAAGGCAATAAAATATATAGAAAAAATGCCACAGATAAGAAACATACTACTAAGACGTAAGTACACAAGTGCAAGAAATGTAATTATTGATAGTGGCTCACCAACAACACTTATACATGCATACTTAAACGAAAGGTGTTTTGAATTAAAAAGACAATGTGTAATTGATTATGAAAAACTACATAGAAAGACATATTACTATTGTATTGACAAAAGTAGATTAATCTCTGATTTTAAGAGATATAAGAAAAATTACTATAAAGTTAAAGAGGTTGAGACATTAAGACCATACAGATTAATTAAAGATATAGTGAAAGTTAACAATTCTTATTCGTATAAACTATTTTCAATGTTATGTAATGATTTACTTAAAAGAAATTTGATAACGGAAAATAAAAAACGTGTAAACAATGTTTATCGCGTAGTTGATAAAAATAAATTCATTAAATATTTAAAAGCTACACCTGAGTACAAAAATATTAATGCGTCAAGAAAATATAGGTCTATTCATAACATACTAAAAACAGAACTTAATGTTAATGAAGATAATTGTTATTACACACTTTCTAAGTCGATAAAAGATTTGTGTGGAAAAGGTATAGCCAAAATTATCAAAGTAAGATCTAAACACTATTACTACTCACTGAATGACATTGAAGTAATAAATCACTTTAAAAATGTAATTAAGGGGGTTGATTATGATAAGTGCGGTTAAGGAGTGGTTTAGAAAACAACAAATAAAAAGTTTTAAGAGTGATAATAAAGCTCGTATAAAAATCTACAATGTATTGATTGATAGTTTAGGTTTTGGAGATAGTATCAAATTAGCCGTACAACGACACCTTGAAACACTTCAACGAAGAAGACAAAAATCGTTATTTAGAATGATTGATACCAAAGAAATAGTGTTTTTAAAACACGCCAATGAAGTATTAAATACGGGTAATGATTTTTCAGGAGCTACACGCGATTTTGTCTCTTATAACGAACAAATGATCTTAGATAGTGGTGGCGGTGGTAAGCTGGAACAATCACTAAAAACCTGTTGTAAGCTAGTTGAAGACATAAGCAGGTTAAAAAGCACTATTATATCTTCAATGATTTACCCTTGTGTTCTTGTAGCAGTAGCAGTAGGAATGGTGATTATGTTTTCCTATAAAATTATTCCTATTTTAACTGAAGTAAGTAATGTCTCTAACTGGTCGAATAGCGCACAAAAATTCTATGCCTTTTCTTCATTCATACAACACAATTTAATAGGTGTAGGAATAGGTTTAGTTGTATTGATTGCGGTAATCATTTACGCATTACCCAATCTTACAGGCAACATACGCTACAAGCTTGATAGTTTATTCCCGTTTTCAATATATAGAAAATTTCAAGCAGGTATCTTTTTGATCTCATTTTCTAACTTAATGGAGAGTAATTACACCAGTTTACAGTCATTAACTAAAATGAAAGAGAATACAACTAAGTATATCGGTTATGAGTTAAATCTAATGTTAGACAGCGTTAACAAAGCGATTAAACCAGCCGCAGCAATCAATACACATTTGTTAGGTGAGATAGGTGATGAGATTGAAGATCGTGGCGGTAAAGGAAACTTTGAAGAGATATTGAGAAGATTTGGTGAAAAGTCAATAGACGATATTATCAATCAAATCAAAAAATCATTATCAATAATCAATGGTTTAATTATTGCCTTCATTGTGTGTTTTATAGCATGGGGTTATATGTCATTTATGTCAGCTTCAACATCGGCAACACAAATGTCAGGGGCTTTCTAACTCAATAAAAATCTAAATAAATATATCTTTAAGGCGCATGATGCGCCTTTTTTATTTTTAAAGCATACTAATAATGCATAATATAATGCATGAATTGATTATTTAATAATTCT
>NZ_JACJFL010000073.1:0-13788 GCF_014164575.1 Pseudoalteromonas sp. SG41-1 | reverse complement strand
TCATCACATTGAGATAATGCTTTTTCAACAGCTTGAACTTTAAATTCTTGAGTAAATCGACGTCTCATTTTATCTGCCTCTATTAAAAGTTAGAGGCGACAACTATCCTGACACAGGGGGTAACGCGAAAAGCGAAGTTTTTGAATTGCAGGCGGGAGTTTACTGCGCGCTTTGGTTCTTAATTGCAAATTTGAGTTATGTCGCGTTGGCGACGGCAACCAAGGGGCGTACGATTTTCAAAGTTGACTCTGCTGCAAGTAATTCATCCGTGAAGCTGGGTTCCTGTCAGCATCCATGCTTCCACTTCCTCGCGCTGCGAAACTTCGTTTCGGTCACTCGTCACCCACGGCGCCCCGTGGATTTTACAGTTTCCTCAAAACCTCAATTGATATGAACGTAAACGCCGTGTATTCGCCCAACTTTCACATCCCTGTACGCTCCCCAGTTCGGGTATCCATACCCTCTCGTTCAAAACTGCGTTTTTCACCCATGGCCAAGCTACGCTTTTTAACAGCATTGCCTAAAGGGATTTAGGTACTTGGAATTTGTCGGGAACAAAATTCCGCCATGCTGTTAATTACTCATCAATTGAGCTTTTCGGGCAAAATGACGGGGGAGTTTTCTTAACAGCATCGTTTAGGTTGACCGTAGGCGTTAAGCTTGCTGACGCGAAAAGCGCAGCTTTTAAATTGTAGGCGGGAGTTTGTATCCGACTTTGGTTTTTAATTACAAATTTTTAGTTATATCGCGTTGGCGACGGCAACCAAGGGGCGCATAGCGCCGTACGCCCCTTGGAACCCCACGGCGCCCCGAGGATCACACTGTTTCCTCAATTTAAATTAATGATATGAACGTAACCAGCGTAGATAGGCCATCCATGGCCAAGCTACGCTTTTTAACAGCATCCATGCTGTAAATTACTCATCATTAATTCAATTTCGGGTGTGATCACGGGGAATTGTCTTAGCAGCAGTATTTAATTTTGCCGTAGGCGTTAAGCTTGCTGACGCGAAAAGCGAAGTTTTTGAATTGTAGCGGGAGTGTATCTCGCGCTTTGGTATTTAATTTCAAATTTGAGTTATGTCGCGTTGGCGACGGCAACCAAGGGGCGCATAACGCCGTACGCCCCTTGGAACCCCACGGCGCCCCGAGGATCACACTATTTCCTCAATTTAAATTAATGATATGAACGTAAATGCTGTGTATTCGCCGTCCATGGCGAAGTCACAGCTTAACGCGCATCCATGCGCTGTTATTACTCATCATTAATTTAATTTCGGGTGTGATCACGGGGAACTGTCTTAGCAGCGGCATGTTAATCTACCCCCTACTAAACATTATGAATTTCATTCTTCAAATTTATCTCAATCGGCTCAGGGAAAAGTAGCTCTAAGTTTCTTTTATCTATTTTAAATAGCGGCCCCTTTTCTGTAACGCGACCAGTTTTACCTGAGCGTTTTATTAGATGATCCATTGTAATGACACCTGAGCAAATCAATGGTATTAGCTGGCTCAAAACAGGTGCTTTAGTGTGTACTATTTTTTCTAGTTGAAAAAATTCTTCGCCATTTTCTCTAAAGCTTTTAGCTTGCACCCAAAAAGTTTCTGAGTGCTTTTCAATTAGCCTTTTTTTCAATAGCTTAGCAGGCCAAACAGCTACTAACTCTTCATTTCGATACCATTCTTCAAGCTGATCCTTTTGCTTGTTGAATATAAAATGCAGTCCTTGAGTGTTTTGACGTTGAGTACTGACTGTGCAGTACAATTTAAAATCATCTTCTCTTTCATAGCCGTATCTATCTAAAATTTTTGCACTAGAGCCTTTAGTAACATCAACTCCCTTGCAACCACAAGGACTTAAATTCCAATCAGAAACTTGGGCAAACAAGGTTGTCCGGTTCTTACCACCTCTACCAGACTTTATTTCGATACCATGGTAATCCGGATCTTTTGATGAATTTGCATCAATGCCAAGTAAAGTCTCTAATGTATAACCTATTGCTGTATCACCACTTCGCTGTGCTTTGAATGGCTTTATAGCTAATTCTTTTATCTTATTAAGTAGCTCTGCTGAATAAGAGAACTCTTTGTTGATGTAATTTGTTATTAATTTATAAATTTGGCTATAGGGGTTCTGTAGTTCAACCTCTAAATCAATTCGACTCAGGTTAATTAGGTGTGGTGAGCCTTGGTATATAATAATGGCAACTTGATCACCTGCAGTGGCAAACTTTGGTAACTGCCTATACCACATCCTTGGATCACCCTGCTTAGTTTTAGGGCGGTAAAAACTTCCAACAATTTCTTTTATTTCATTCTGATTAACTAAGTAGCTAACTTCTTTTCTTATAACACCTTGCTCTTGTTGGAAGTAATAATGAAATTCCTCTAACTCGAAATGATCTCTTACTGATTGAGTTGCATCCAGAATAGATTTATTCAAACCTGTTTGCGTAGGTTCAAAAAGAGAAAACTCTACACCTAACTTGGTCAAAGCAACGGTATTACTTCTCAACAATAATTTTTGATCTAGTTGTAAGTCACTGGCCCTTTCTTGATCATAAACTTCATAATCCTTATCTGACATTTCAACTTCATTGTATTCAACAAAATTTGTTGAAATGCTTGGTATGGGAATACCTTCTATCTCTTGCTTTTTTAACTCTTTTGAAACATCAGGCCAAGTAGGATAACCATATTTGCGAGCAACAATATTTAGTGCTTGGGCTTGATTTAAACTGTCATTGTTTTTCTTTAAAAGTTTTGCTTCTTGTTTAAGTCGTTTTTCATTTATCATTTTCGATGGTCCAAATATTTTGGAATTCATCGCAGCTAAAATAAATTTAGGTTAAATGGGTGATGCTAAACGCTTTTCCTATAATCAAGATGGCACTTCCCGTGCCGTAAATATATGTAGTTAAAGTTATTCATTGATTTCAGTCCGAACACTGTAAATCTAGCTGCGAATTCACAACTTTATCTACAGAGAGGACACAAAGGGTCTTTACAGGAAGGAAGGCTACTCTCATAAGCCTTAAATTAACTTATTCTTTTCATACTCTTAAGTCAACATATAAAATAATAAATTCTTACCTGGACTTTTAAGAGCGATTACCGTAAAATTCGATGGTTTTCATTAATTACTTGGTGTGTTTTGAATCATATTGAATTGTTTGCAGGCTGTGGCGGCTTAACATTAGGGCTAGAAAGTGTCGGTTTTAATACCGTACTTGCTAATGAACTCTCTCCAATGGCAGCAGAAACTTTTGCTTATAATTTTTTTAAAGAAGATTTAGCACAATTAGCTGAAGATAACTTAATGCCAGAAAATACACTTTGGCTAAACAGTAATTATAAAGATTTAAAACCTAGATTAAGAGAGAACCCTTTTAACTTTCCTGAGTTCGACAATAAATATGGGTTCTCTGATTTACCTGATGACTTAAAAAACATTCAGAATAAACTTATAGTTGGCAGTATTGTTGAACTTAATAAGTTATTAAATGCAAATTCAGAGCTATGCAAAGAACTTCACAATTCATTCGGTAAAGGTGAGTTAGATCTAGTTTCAGGCGGACCACCATGCCAAAGTTTCAGTATGGCGGGTATGCGTAAAAAAGATTGCGATAAAAATACTTTACCATGGGAATTTGCTACTTTCGTGTCATTAGTTCGCCCTAAAATTGCAATGCTCGAAAACGTAACAGGTATCTTACGCGCTTTTAAGGATGAAGAAGGAAACCAATTCCATGCGTGGTATGAAGTTGCAAAAGTATTTGCAACTAAAGGGTACATTCCGCTTTGTCTACATATTAATGCAAAGTTCGCCGGAATAGCTCAAAACAGGCCTCGCTTCATCATGATTGCAATACGTGAGGACTACTTTGAAAAGCTTAAGAATTTAAATGAAACTGAAATTGAATTGTTCAAGCAATCAGTTAGCTTTTATGAAAAAGCTAAAAAGAACATAAATAACGTAAAATTTGGTGATTTACCCTATTTTGACATAACAAAAACAGAGCACTTTAAGCTCTTTAAAGGTAGCTTTCTTAGCTCCTTAATCGCTGATGATACCGCAACAGTAAAAGATGCACTTGATGATTTAAAGCTAACTAGTCCATCAAAAAAATCAGCGTATATTAAAGAATTAAATACTCATTTTTCAGGTGTCCTCGGGGGTGTTACCGAGCTAAAAAATCATGTACTAAGGGCAAACAGTGATATTGTAAAAAGACGTTTTAGAATTTACCAAATATTGCAAGACATTGATAAAAAACAAGTAACAAAAGACGTATTTAATATTCTTAAAAATGGTATAGCGACCTTAAGTAATGAGAGCGCTGCTTTATTAATTAATAAAGAATTTTTAAATCAGCAAAACAAATTGATTAAATTTAAAAATAAGTCTGATCTAATCCAGTACCTATTAGAACATCCGACTAAAAAACAAACTCAAAAAGCTTTAATTGCAGATTCTCCTGCACCTGCAGCGTTATCAATCCCAGACGACGCCTGCCATTACGATAAGAGCGAACTTCGCGTACTGACCGTAAGGGAAATGGCTCGAATACAATCATTTCCTGACCAATTTGAATTCCGCTCAAAAGTCACAACAGGAGGCCAGATGCGTAAATTCGAAGTTCCGCAGTACACCCAAGTGGGTAACGCTGTGCCTCCGCTGTTAGGCCAAAAATTAGGTGCTTGCTTAGTAAAATTAATTGAACGTTTATAGTGCAATGAACCTATGCTGCACCTTGAGAGATTTGCCATTGTGTAGGCTTATGTGTAACTCTATAGCTTTGGATAAGTTCACAGTGAATATTACTGTTCATATCATATCCAATTGCTATTACATCACCTTCTTGCGCAATCTCCATAACAGGTGAGCTTTGAAAGTATAATCTAAATTCAGCAGATCTATTTGGATTCCCTTCTCGTGAATCATACCATGTCAAATCCACAATATAAGTACGACTATCGCCCCGAATAGAAAAACTCGCCTTTTTAGTTACTCGTTTAAGACCAAATATATCCTTTAGCGGAGCTACTCCCTGAAATTCGTGCTGGTTCGAACGTGTTATATCAGCTTCCACCGCTGTTAATGTTTTTATACAGGATTTACTAAATATAATTGGCTTTATCGCCATTTTTATTCCTTAATAATTATTGTTTTTAACTAGTTATAATATCTCGGTTCAAAGTCACTCGTAATAAGATTATAAGCTAGAGGTTATTGCCTATCCTCATAATTCCAACTCCCCGTGATCACACCCGAAAGTTATAAATTGATGAGTAATCACTTGCATGGATGCAAGTTAAGCCGTGACTGGCACATGGATGTGCCTTACACGGCGCTTACGTTCACATCAATTTTTAACTTGAGGATCAAGTGTGATCCTCGGGGCGCCGTGGGGTTCCAAGGGGCGGACGGCGGTATTCGCCCCTTGGTTGCCGCCAGCAATCTGGCAAAAACCTCGAATAGAGGTTTTAAAGTCTACTACTCCTACAACCCTTTAAATATTCTTCGCTATCAACTCAGCTTTCAATAAACCGCCTTTAGTCAGCAACTTAGGCGCGAAACTTGGGTTACGTTTTGACTTATAGGCATCAAGTATTAACTTGAGGCCATGTGCTTCTAACAATGAGATATTAACTTCGGTATCCATTTCAGCAGACTCTATAAAATCATCTGAGAAGCTGGGGGCAATTATCAATACTTGTGCTACGCGTTTACCCTGATTTTCTGCGCGGGTTACATATGCTTTTACTTGGCGAGACGTTGTAGAGTATTTTGCAAAATCACCATTTTTACAGGTTTTTGCTTCACCAATAATTATGTCGTTATCGCTGAGTGAAATTACGATATCCGCTTTATCTTTAGTGGTGTTTAAGTCTTTTCGGAGATCTTCATCAATATTAAGTTCTAATATTTCAAAAATAGCTTTTGTGACTTCTTCAAACTTAACGCCAATGTCAGCTTCAATTACATCAGCGCCAGCTTCTCTTAGCGCGTTAATATCACGACGTGCTAGTGCGTCGTAATTTTCAATCAACTTATCTGTCGCATTAGCAAAGCTCTCTAATATAGCAAAGCGTGGGTTACCACGTTTAGACAAGCCCATACTGTCGCGAACTTCTTTTACTTCGTCATTTGAGAGTAAATATAAAATATCGTGTGGGGTTATACTCAAAGCTCGAAGCTTTTCAGTGTCAATCACTTCGTTCGCTTCGAGTTCAAACGCTTCTTTTAGCACAGCCTGCATAGTCGGGAAATGCTCTTCTAATGTTTTTAGAAGCTGTTTAAACCCACTGGCACTAAGGGAATCAAACTCTTTTTCTGTTGCACCTGATAACGATGATAATATTAGCCCAATACGCTCATCTAAAGTGGTGCCAAGTTTTTCTGTATCAATTTCTAAATCTTGGATCAGTTGTTTTAATCGTTCTTTACGCTGGTTTTGATTATCTTCAACGTTATGAATATCATCAGACAATAGTTTTGCAGCGCTAATACCTGAATGAATAATTGTTTGAATTTTATCAGTTCGGCTTACGCCTCGAATCTTACGGCCATGGGCTTTAAGTGCATTGGAAAGCTCTGCATCAGTACAGGTTCTCAATATCCTTAGAACATATTTATCGGCAAGGTCTTTTCCTTGAATTTCATTCAGTAAGGTAACTATTTCATCAGGAATAAATACCTCTTGGCGCTTTTTACTGATAAATACCAATCCTATATCCCTTAGGCTATTTAAAGCATCTAGAACACCATTCTTAGGAATAACATCAACCAAATGCTCAACAGCAGCACATTCATCTGTAGTGAGATTTAACTCATCTGCAAGCACATTAAGAATACTGCGTTCATCATCGGTAACTTTGGCATCACGGTTATTTTTTTCGTCATTAAAATATGCTTCTTTCATACAAGCGTGATAAATCTTTAATGCGCGGTTTCTTTCGAGAAAACTATCTTCTGAGCTTTGTTGAATACACTCTTTGAGTTCTTTAGAAAGCCTTGATAATTCGGCCCACTCTTTTGCATAAAGCGATTCAATCCAGCTGATCCTTGCAACCCCATTGCCATCGCGACTTAATATATTTACCAACAAATTAAGCTGCGCTGTACTCATTAAAATCTGTTCTTTAACTGAGTCTTTAAAAAACTCTCTAACCGTATTAAATAATTGCGTTATTTCACTACCAGATGCATTTTTGATTTGGCCGTCAATATTGTCGATTGTTTTAGCTAGTGTTTTATTATTTTTAGCTGCATCAGAACAAAGGCGATCGAGGCATGAAATGAACTTAGACTTTTCGACTTGGTTAACAATTGATAAAACTTGGTTGAGTTTCATTTAGTAGAGTCCTTTCTTATTACGTGGTTACTAACGTAACAGTTAATTTTGGTTTGAGCAATAATTGTTCAGCTTGTATTAATCTTTATGCTTGGAGCTTCTAAACTCTATACAACTATTCGGGATTGTAATAGTTGTTTCCCCGTCATAAATAGAATGATAAAGCGTAGAGCTTTTAATGTTGAAAAAAGGTCCTGAGAAAGATTTTGATACGGAATCACACTTTATTTTTATATTACTTTTTACAGAGCTTTTATCATTTTTCATTAGCTCGATTTGTTTGTCTGCGTAAGCAAGTAAATCTTCAGCATCAACTTTAGCAACTAAAGCTGCTGGAATAATAGAAACGATTAAAAAAACAAATAAAGAATAAGCTATAACAATAATATTGATCCCATAACGCTGAATTTTATTAGGTTTGTTAATCTCTATGGGTTTTATCAGGTCTTTCTCTGTGTAAGATTTAACGTGCTTGTTTTTACTGTTAAAGCTACTAAATTTTAACTTAGACCAATTGATAAATTTATCATTAATGAAGATAGCTATTACACCAAGACATATGCATAAAAGTATGGAAACCAAGAAGGGCTGTTGTAAGTACATCACCATTGTGTTTAATAATACTTGTTCGAAGCTGATAGGATAATAATCAGTATCAACATGTAACTGTTCTAAATATTCAGAATAATAAACAGTTCCTTGAATATAAAAGAAAACTGTTAACAGCCAAATATATTTTTGTAAAAGATCTAACGTAGTTTTTACTATCTCTGATATCTTCATTTCCATTTCCTAATTAGTCACAGCCAACCAACTGGTCTCAACTTTTCGAAAGCATGTCTAGAAGTTAAAATGCCCGCATTGCATGATCAAGCTCAGTACTTACAACTAATAAAAATTGCATTTTTAACTTAACAAGCACGAAGTAAACTCCCGCCTACATTTATAAACACCAACCTATCAATACACTCCAATTCCCCGTGTTCACACCCGATAGTTATAAATTGATGAGTAATCACTTGCATGGATGCAAGTTAAGCCGTGACTTCGCCATGGATGGCGAATACACGTCGCTTACGTTCACATCAATTTTTAATTTGAGGACACAGTGTGATCCTCGGGTGCGCCGAGAGAGTCCAGAGAGAGGTCGGCGGCAGCCGCCCTTTGGTTGCCATCGCCAACGCGATATAACCTCGAATGGAGGTTTTTAATCCCTTTCCAAAATCATATATAAATCACGGCTAAAGCCAGTTCCTACAAAAACAGCAGCGCGAGGTAAAATCCCGCCTACAAACCAAAATTCACGCCTACGCGTCATACCTTGGCTTACCTTCCGCCACTAAACTAAGCTCTGTATCTCTATTAAGATATAACCCCAAACCAGCCGCTTGTTCAAAACTGTCTTTCGCTAACCACAATTTCGCGCTGTTCGCCTGCGCAACCTGATATGCCCAATCACTTACTGAGCGTGATTTATCTGCATCACAATTAAAATAATCACTCAGTTCACGAGTTAAATGCTGGCTATTTATTACCAAGTTTTGTTCTTGCCAGCGTTCGCGGTGCAACTGCGCGGCTAAAAAGTCGCGTTTACTGTTATTACAGCTGCTGTGCGCGGCCACAAAGTTGTGGCCTAAATCGTTCGCGTAGCGGGCAAACGGAATAAAGTGATCAACTTCGGTTTTACTGTTCAACGGCTTTTGGCAGTAAAAACAATTACCGTGTTGCAGCTCAATTAGCACAGGTTTGGCTTTGCTCAGTGCGTTACGGTCAAAGCCGAATAAAAAATCGTGCAGTTGGCTTTGCGGGCCAATTAACGCTTGGTTATGTTTAATACTCTGAATTTTTTGCAGCCACGCGTTTTTGGCTAAGTACACCACCAAATCATAAAAACGCCGAAAACAACTGGCGATGCCAGCTTGAGGGTAATGTGTTTAGTGCTATTGGTATGCGGATATAAAAAGCATTCGGCTTGTTTTGCTAATATTTGCAAACGCCACAGCGGGCCAGTTTTAAGTGTTGCCATCGCAGCGTTAAAAGTTGGCTTATAAAGCGCGCTTTGTTTTAATGCGCGTAAATTACGAATGTTGTTTTGCTGGCACTCATACAACACCGAAATCACTTTAGATTGCGCACCTGTATTTTGCTTCAATAACGCACTTTCGCCCGTTTGCTCTGAGGCAAACGGCACTGCATGATGCCAATATAAAACAATGAGTTTATCGGCTAAGGTAGCTAAATCTATTGTCAGCTCTGCTTGGTCTAATATCAGCGGTTGTTCGACACATACATCAGCCAACGCATGCAACAAGGCAAATTTATACGTTGCGCTAAAATCACCTTCCACCAGCATGCGCTGAATGTAGGCGATAAAGTCGAGTTGCTGCTGCATTGCACCAATCATAAAACGGGCACTGCTTTAATTAAGGCATTGAGCCACACTTCACTTTCGCGCTCAGGCCGCTGATCAACACTTTGCCATTGTTTTAGTATTTTAAGTTTAGTGTGATGAGTAATGAGCGCAGTTAGGCCGTCTTCGTTTAAATCGGTAAATTCGCGGCCGTTATGCACGCGCTCTTGCGTGCCATATTTAAACGACACATACAAAACACCGTTTGGTTTTAGGGCATTTTGCAGTTTTAAAAACACCTGCGGTAACTCTACTTTTGGAACATGCAATAAGCTGGCGCAACACCAAATGCCATCGTACTTATTAGTACAATTAAGTTGCTGAAAGGTTTTAACCTCAACGGCTTGCTGTAAGTAATTACTGGCTAACTTTGCAAGCTCGGGACTTGCGTCAAATGCGCTAACAGTAAAATCTTGCTGTTTAAAATACATGGCATCGCGGGCACTACCGCAGCCTGCATCTAAAATATGGCCGTATTTAGGGATAAGCGGTAAAAACTCAGCGTAAAGCGCCGACATATCAACATTAAGCGTTGAGTCGCTAAAACTTTGTGCGTTTTGGTTGTAGTAACTGAGTGTTTTAGTGGTCACTTGATATACCGCTCCGTGGCTAATTAATAATACTTAACTACTAGAACGTTAAGTTTTGATTAAGTTTAACTCTAACCTAACATGAAAATGTATTAAAAACATAGAGTTTTCCGATGAGTACCAAGTAGATAGCTGCTAATTAGCAAAAATTAAGAATTTAGTCTTTGTTATATTTATTGAGCGAAGGTGCTAGGTTTTAGGGAAGTGACTAGGTGCTAGGATTAACCCGCCGCCCGTTATCTTCTCTGTGTAGCACAGCGTCTCGGTGTTCTCGGTGGTAAAATAGCTTTTAAAACAATCACAGATCGAAAAAGCTGCGAGGCTCTAAGGAGTAACAGGCACTAGGATCTAGGAAAGTGACTAGACTCTAGGCTGTATTCGTTACTCGTCGCTCGAAGCCCGATATTCGCAGCTCGTTGCTCGCAACTCGTTACCTTCTCTGTGTAGCGCAGCGTCTCGGTGGTAAAATTAATTTTAAGTGATTTATTCACCACAGAGATTAAGAGGCCTGCGCTTTAGAGAAAAACATAAAGAGTCTAATGTAGGTCGTGCTTTAGCGCGTCAATTTTCAACATTAGACATTGTCGCCATAAATGACGACCTACAAGGAAGCGCTAGGATTAGCCCGCCGCTCATTGCCCGAAGTCGGTTTATAGGGTGATATAAGTACGAGGGCTAGATGACAATACAAGTCAAACTAGAGTTAATCTAAACTCTAGTTTGCTTCAATTAAGCTTAAGGTCTACAATTAATAACATTATAAGTATGTAATTGTAGACCTAATGAATAAAGCAGAAAGATTATTAGCAATACTAGCTAGCTCTGTTAAAGCAGGTGGCGGTATTCATACCAGTGCAGAATTGGCTTTTATGATGGCTGAAAAACCCACTCCTGCATTCACTAAGTTTCTGACTGAAAATGTTAATAAAGGGCTATTAAGAAGAGTCTGCAATGGTATTTTTGAAAGCACGCTCACGCCACCTGACCCCACCACCGCGATTTATAAAATAGTAAAAAAACTACGTGGCGACGTTTTAAATTACATTAGCCTAGAAAGCCAACTCAGTTACACGGGCGATATTTCGCAAATATTAATGGATAGGTTAACGGTAATAACGAAAGGTCGTAGTGGCACATTTTCAACTCCGTATGGGGTTATTGAGCTGACCCATACAAAAAAACCAATTGATAAATTTGCGAAAAACCTATATTTCGATAAAAGCATCAAGATGTACCGAGCAAATACGCTGCAAGCGATTGCAGATCTAAAAGCCTGCAATCGCAACGTACACATGCTGGAGAACTAAATGCTAACAGAATATATACGCCAAATTATAGCTGCAAATCCAGAGTACGCTGGCGTCACGCCTGTGATTGAAAAAGAAATTCTTCATCACGACATTATGGCTGCAATGGTAAAACAAGGTGTTATGCCTTCGCTTACTTTTATTGGTGGCACCTCACTTCGTTTGTGCCATAACAGTTCTAGATTATCTGAGGATTTAGATTTTAATGGTGGGCATGACTTCAAGCCAAGTAGTTTCAGTGGCTTAGAAGTTGAAATCCAAAAATACATACAAAATAAATATGAGGTGCAGGTATGGGTAAATAAACCAGCTGAAGATAATCAAGCTAATACTTCATCTTGGAAAATAAGTATCGAAAAAGAAAGTAATCGTCCTGATCTTCCCCGCCAAAAAATGCATATAGATATTTGCGCTATCCCGTCATTTGATATCGAAAAAAGGCCATTAATAAATCACTATAATATTGTCGCGCCAACAGAAGGTTTACTGATCCCTGTACAATCATTAACGGAAACGCTTGCAGACAAGTTTATTGCATTAGCCTACCCTGCTAGGCGCATTAAACCGCGCGATGTATGGGATATAGTTTGGATAAAACAAAGAGGTGTTGCGGTATCTAAGCAACTGATCAATAAAAAGCTTGTGGCCAGGGGTAAAACCAACGAAGACTTTATTGAGGCACTGACTATTCAATTAGACAAGCTACAGCATGACGATGAAGTTCGTAAAGACTTCAATATTGAAATGAGCCGTTTCATTCCAAATCAAATCAAAGAAAGAACAATCGACAACCCTGATTATTGGCCATATGTACAATCAGAAATTAGTACTATGTCACTCTCAATCCTTAATAATGGTATTAAAAATAATAAGTTTGATATGGGGAGCTAACTTTAAGGCCTACAAAAAAGCACCATAAAGGTAATATTTTGTAGACTGTAAGGAGCTAGGTTCTAGGAAAGTTACTAGGTGCTAGGCTGTTTGCACAAGCTCGCTGCTCGTAACTCGAAGCCGTTATCTTCTCATTTACCCTCGTTCACTTCTCATTGTGCAAAATGCCTTTAAGTGATTTATTCACCACAGAGGTTAAGAGACGCTGCGCTAAAGAGGTGATAGGTTAAAGGTGCTAGGTACTATCGGTGTAAAAACATATTTTTGTGGGAACAGGCTTTAGCCGTGATGCTGTTTTAGGTTATGTGTTAAAACCAATCGGCGCTAAAGCGCTCTCCTACGAAAGTAAAAGGTGCTAGGCTGTTTGCACAAGCTCGCTGCTCGTAACTCGAAGCCGTTATCTTCTCATTTACCCTCGTTCACTTCTTTTTGTGCAAAATGCCTTTAAGTGATTTATTCACCACAGAGGTTAAGAGACGCTGCGCTTTAGAGAAAGAATATAAAGACCGCGTCAGCAAGCTCAACGCCTACGGTAGTAAAAGGCGCTAGGTACTAGGATTAGCCCGCAGACCGTTGCTCGAAGCACTTTTTATCTTCTCCGTGCAGCGAAGCGCCTCAGTGCCCTCGGTGGTAAAAGTGGTTTTAAGATAATCACGGCTAAAGCCAGTTCCTACGACAGTAAAAGGAGCTAGGTGCTAGGATCAGCTCGTTGCTCGAAGCACTTTTTATCTTCTCCGTGCAGCGAAGCGCCTCAGTGCCCTCGGTGGTAAAAGTGGTTTTAAGATAATCACAGCTAAAGCCAGTTCCTACGACAGTAAAAGGCGCTAGGTGCTAGGGTGTATTCCGCAGACCGTCGCTCGAAGCACTTTTTATCTTCTCCGTGCAGCGAAGCGCCTCAGTGGCCCTCGGTGGTAAAAGTGGTTTTAAGATAATCACGGCTAAAGCCAGTTCCTACGACAGTAAAAGGAGCTTGGTGCTAGCTTTAGAGAAAGAATATAAAGACCGCGTCAGCAAGCTTAACGCCTACGGTAGTAAAAGGCGCTAGGTACTAAGATTAGCCCACAGACCGTTGCTCGAAGCACTTTTTATCTTCTCCGTGCAGCGAAGCCCCCTGTGTCAGGATAGTTGTCGCCTCTAACTTTTAATAGAGGCAGATAAAATGAGACGTCGATTTACTCAAGAATTTAAAGTTCAAGCTGTTGAAAAAGCATTATCTCAATGTGATGATGTTC
>NZ_JACJFL010000072.1:0-14285 GCF_014164575.1 Pseudoalteromonas sp. SG41-1 | reverse complement strand
TAA
This sequence comes from Pseudoalteromonas sp. SG41-1, assembly GCF_014164575.1. Taxonomy (NCBI): domain Bacteria; kingdom Pseudomonadati; phylum Pseudomonadota; class Gammaproteobacteria; order Alteromonadales; family Pseudoalteromonadaceae; genus Pseudoalteromonas; species Pseudoalteromonas sp. SG41-1. The sequence goes on along the minus strand of NZ_JACJFL010000072.1, from coordinate 14,282 downwards.
AAGTCTTTATAACTATTTACAAATATATGAAATATTATAAGATGTAATTAACCAAAAATAATAACAAGGAGAAAGATATTATGGAAAACATCAACAACACACAACAACAAAATTCAGTTAACTTAATCAACTTTACAAAAGACGAGAAGGCTAACAAAGCATTTAATAAAGGTATCGAAGATTTACAGAAAGCCGTTATTAAATTTACTGATATTCTTAAAACTTACGAAATTGAGAGCACAGATACCAATTGTCTTAAAGAAGTTAAAGAACAAATCAAATCACTTGATAAGCTTGGAAGGGAAGAAGTGGATGCTTATAGAAAGGGCAGAAAGAATGTTGAAGATAAGTTAGCTAAAAAAGCGAGAGCTATGGAAAAAGAAAAAGCTAAACAAGCAGAAGCACAGGCTAAATTAGAAGCTCAATTAGCAGAAATGAAAGCAAAGGCAGCAGAAATGGAAGCTAAATTGAAAGCAGAAGTTGAAGCAGCGAAGAAGGAGATATAATCATGAACCTTCAAACAGCGACAATCAACAATGTATTCAAAGCGCTTGATACGCTAACAGGCGCAGAATACAACGTCTTATCTTTCTTAATCAATGAAAGTGAAGATCTTAACAGTGATAGTTTTAAGCTTGATATCAACAAACTTGCTAATCATATCAGTAGTTATAATTACTCTACTACGCTAAAAAACTTACACAAAAAAGGCTTTATCAATCTTAGAAAGTTTAATGCGAACAGAGAAAAGAATATTGAGATACGTAAAAAAAGTATTCAAAAACATGTACCTTTACCAATTAAGAAAGTGTTTTACTATAAAGTAACACTAAACATTTAATCGAAAGTCTCTTCATTGAGACTTTTTATTTTTCCGACATAACTTTATTTATGTCGTATTTTTTAAACTTTTATAATATCTATCAAGATTTTTCAAAAAATATGCGTGATTATCATATTTCATGGTTAAGTATGAATAGAACAAACACTATTCAACATGAAAGAACTAAACGCACGACAACTTACCAATGGAATAACTAGATCAATCATTAAAGGCGCTATACAAAACAAAGAGCTTTTATTAAACAACACACCAATACATCTATCAGTAGAACATGATAACGACCAATCAACAGTCATTATCTCTACACTAAAAGATACAGACACACCACAAAAGCAATTGTTTATTATGGATGTTGACAGAACACCATTCTTAAACATTGATACAAAAGATCCAGAACAGTTAAAACCTGCTTATCTCAAAATCTATGAAACAACAAAAGTACTTGAATACGTAGACAGTGAAACACCTGAATTGCCATATCATATACGCCTTGGCATCACTGATAGTCAAATAGTGGAGTTTATCAACAACACAGTAAATGAAAGTCATAATTACGTTAATTATAAATATGACGGTAGACATATGGTTAAATCATTAAGTAGTTTTGACGATTACCCAACACCAGCCATTTACTTTTTGAGAGCCGTTATCTCTAAACAGAAAATAGACGATTTCTTTTTTCAGTTGAATATCGATGACAAAGCTTTGCTATCAAATGGCATAAGACCAAATACTTATGATAAATTTAAGAATGAAGTTATCGACTTTTTCTTCAACAAAGAGAACCCTTACTTCTCACAAGTATTCCAAAACTTGATTGTAAAGGTTGAAGATGAATTAGTTGATACTGTTAACTATGATTTTGAAAGTGTTACAGAACCTAAACCACCAAAACCAGAAGAGACACAAAAAATAGACGGTATTGCTGAAAGACTGGAACTGTTGAAGCTATCGAAAGCAAATAAGCGTAAATATGGCTAAAACACCATCTTGCTGCTATAGTTTCTACGCATTATTTATCAACTTAATTTGAAGGAATATGTAGTATGTTGATACTAACAAGAAGAACAGGCGAGAGCCTACAAATTGGTGATGAAATTAAAGCCACAATTTTAGGCGTAAATGGTTGTCAGGTAAAAATCGGTATTAAAGCACCACGCAACGTTGATGTACATAGAGAAGAGATATACGCACGAATACAAAGAGAAAAAAATATTAGATAGAAATACAGAAAGTATCATCATAGTCTTCTATTGACGAATTACTTAAACTTTCAAGATCTCTAACTTTCAAAACAGGCACTTCATTTTCAATACTACACTCTACAAAACCTGAAACATAGATTGAGTTATGAAGTTGCCTTATAAATCTTAACTCACCAACTTTAATATTTTTATCTAATATAAACTTACACTCTGGTTGATTACCCAATTCATCAGCAACACCCAAAAACTCAACACTCTCTAAACCAGCACTACAAAAACCTTTACTTACACCAATATACTCACCAACTTCTCTCAAATCGGCAGTTTTACAAAATCGTCCATTTGTTGTGTTCTTCCTATATACTTCAATCATTCTCTTACTTATTGCTTCAATACCAGCATTAACACCTGATAAGTCCTGATTGCCACCGTACAAGCTTGTACTATCATAAATCATAGCTTTTGACATATCACCTAACACAACAGTATCGTTATCACCCACATAGCCCCATACGTCATGTATTACTCTTTTTTGTTCGCCACCGTGAGTTGTTCCAGAAAAAGTATTGAGATTTTTTTCTCCTGTATCACATTCAAATACATCGCCTTCAAATATTTTTTTTGTTAAAAGCTCATTTAAGGGAACGTTTTTATATTTATGTTCCGAAAATATACCTGTTTTATATTCTTCTTCAAAATTCTGCCCTACTGACAGATCTTTTTTCAAACTTCCTATCTTATTGCTATCATACTTTAAAACGTCTTCATTTATGTTTTCAGCGTATATACTGAAACTTGATAAAACCATAATCGTTAATAATCTAAACATTTTTAATCTCCCTTTGTATTTTAAGTTATCACTTCTTTTTTTTTAATCAACAATAAAGCATATTGATTATTCCTTAATCTACATAAAGTCCTGGAATTCTAAAGATTTTGATGAATGTATAACTATTGTTATTTTGATTTTTTAGATTATATTATTATATAACAAATGGATCTTAAATTATGAGCGAGAATAAAAATGAGTTAATGAAACTTATCAACAAAACAAGTAATGTGGTAAATAAAAAGAAAGAAGCGTCATTCGAGCACTTCATTAAAATTAATGGTAAGAAATACCCTTTACTTGTTAGCTACCTTCTTGTTGATAGTGATATAAGAACTAACCCTGATCTATTAATTACTCCACATATAATCATCGAAATTGGTACAAGCCATAAATCAATAGATATATTAAAGTTTAATATTGATAACGCTTACCCTGAAAAAAATAGACAAATCATCGGTAAGACACTCATGACACACTCTTTCATAAACTTGTTAAAGACAAGAAGCAAAAATTATTATCAAGGGCTTTATGACTTAAAAGCCACGCGAGGTGTATCAAGCTATTTAGTGAATAAATTTTGGGAAAGAGTAATGTTTGACACTAAAAGCATTACTATTAAAGATAAAATTATTTCATTGAGTAACAATACAACAAAAACTAATTTATGTATTGAGTTAGGGGAGTGGTTATATAATAAAGATAACTTAGACAAAGCATTCACATTCTTAACTGAAAACGGTATCTATAAACAAAACGAACTTGTTGAAGCAATTATACAAGAAGGCAATCTTCATGAAAAAGTTTACAATAATACTCTGTATGGTGTTTTAAATAAATTTAACCCGCTGTTTATACATGAGTTTGACAGAGAAGCTATTATTGATCTTTTTGAAATCGCAAAGAAAGAAATAAAAAATAAATCACAAAATAAAAACCGAAGACAGATTGAAGCGTTATTAAATACAATAAAATTAAATGAAGCAATTGAAATTGAAAATGAGATTAAAAAACAGAGTAATAAAAACAAGGTTAAAAGGAGTTAATTATGATGGTAAAAGTAGAAGATTTACATGACAAAGTAAGCAATAAGTTATATTCACTTTTAGAACAATACAATGAAGCATATAAAAAAAATACTGTAGGTGTTGATAAGAAATCAATGGAGTATTTTTGTAAACACTATTGCTACTGGCAAAAAGTAAAATATATTGAAGATTTTATAGAAGCTTATCAAAAACGATGGACAGCATTACATAGAATTAATTACGTGTATTTTGACAAAGGTGGTTTACCATCTTGTCGTTTATACAGTGATACAAGAAAACATGAAAGATTAAACAAGAAAGGGTTTAATCTTTATATCTTTAAAATTAACATACTTGATATAGATAAGAAAGAAATAGAGTTTTACAGAAATATCGTTTTCAAATACTACGCAGACGCTAAAAAAGATCCACATAATATCATTGATTACAAAAAATGTTAGTTAGTGTAAATATATTTTTCTACTTAATAGTAATACATGAGTCTCGATCAACTCTTCCTTCTGTGTTTTCTCTAAAAATCATTTCATACTCATTGGTAGTACTATTCCTTAAACAAGCAGGTGTAACAAAACACTGTTGACCTTTAACTATAATATTTAATTTTTCACTTGTACCATTTCTCATAACTAATGGAATATTATTTCCATATACTGAAACGTTTTTTCTACATGTAGCACTGTAACTTTCTTCTACTATCAAACAACTATCACTTACTAATCTAAAATTAGCTGGTGTATTAATACCTGAAGATTTTTCACAACGGTATTCTTCTTCACAGTTAAACACCATATCTGTACTAACTTCTACTTCCTTCAAAACATTTACAGTCTGACCAATATCACCTTTTATCTTATAGCGATAATAACTATCACGATTAGAAGGTTGTCCGTTAACATAAGACGCTAAAACATCACGGCTATCTTTCATATCTTTTTCACAGTCATTGGGTATACGCTGAAATAAATTATCTTCACAGATGAATGTTTTTTCTTCTTTCATAAACACTTCAGGACAGTAAAGTTTTTCACCCCTTAATATAGGTCTTTTATCACCACAGTTTTCATTACCCATGAATAAACAAGAATTACTATTATAGCCAAACGTCATAGCTGTACCTTTGTAATCATATACTCTATTATTCGAATTATCTCCAAAATAACAATAGCTATTCTCAGGTTGTATTTCCCATTCGTATTCATATTCTTTTAAATCTCTATTGTATGTTCTCTTACATCTATATTGATGATAACCCCAATAAAAAGGGCTTGTACTTTCTATTTTGACAGCTGAGTTTGTATTGAAATGACTTTTTATATCTGTATAGGTTGATAAAGGAGGGTGATAACATGTTTTGTTTCCTATACGTTCTTTTTGCAAATCAAAAGAATCAAGCATTCTTTGATCCCTTGGCATATCAGTCATACCAAAAAAGCCTGAATAATTGTAAACGTCATAAGGTAAATAGTTATCTACGGGTTGTGTATCACTGATATCAGCAGGTATTTCACCCATTCCTATAGAAATTGGAACATGATCATACGGGTAGCTTACACAACCTTCTTCTATATCAGTCGTTCCACACCTTTCTTCAAATGTCTTTTTTCCTGATCTATGATTTCGATAAAACCATTTTTGTTCTTCTTCAATCGGGTTAGAGGGGAGTAGTCTTAAATCTTCATATGCACAACCTTCGATCTTTTCTCTCTCATAACTAAAATCTTCAAAAAATAAATTACCGTCTTCACACTTTAAGGTAACTTGTGCTTGTATTATGTTTTCACCACGATAGTTAACACTCTCATTGACTGGTACACCATTAACTTCACCTGATGCCATGTCTTTTGTAGTAATACTGAAATTGTCTAATTCATTAATAAGCAAGTTATCTAAATAATTTTGACTGTATAATTTATCAGTCGTGTTATAACGATATAATTTACTATCAATCATTACACTCTCACTTAAAGACATGTTTTTAACAACTGACAATGTTTGAGAAGGGCATGAGTTTAATACCAACTCACAAGACTGATTAACGATATTCAAATTGCCGTTTTCACATTTTGCTTCTAAACTTCCGACATAACCATTACCGTCAGGCTCAACTACAATGCTTTCACTTGAATTAATAGATTGAGGGCTGATAGTGAATTGACATGTCTTTTCTTCTTCACTTCTTAAAATTCCTGCTTGATTTATATTGTCTATTTGTTGTTGTATGATTTGCTCTTCTGTAATTTCACAACTCGATATTACTTCATTACATACTTGATAGATGGGTTTTAGCAAACCATTATTACACTGAAATACAGCTTGACCTTGATAACCATTTTCCGTGTTGTTAATCATGCCAGTAGCACTTTGTTCGGGTACAAAACTCATTGAAGAATTACCGCTACAATTTCCCCACGTTAACGTACCTGTGATTTCACAATCGTCCTGATAATTTGTGAATGGTATAAATTGGCTCATACAATTATTAAAGTCATAGTTGTATTTATCAAATGCTCTTGATTGATTAGTTAAGTTATTTCTTATCGCGTCTTGGCTACAATGGACTTGTGCTTCTATAAGTGATTTCTCACCAGTACGACTATAAGCAAGAGGGTATGAAGAAAAGTTATTGATATGATCTGTATACTCTTCATCCGTAATGTGTTTGTAACTGTATTGTTCTCTATTATTTTCCATAACATTATTACTTGATAAATAATGACAGAAAAATAAAGATACTGTAATTAATAAAAATTTAATGTTTCCCATAAAATAATCTCCCTATTGTAGAGAGATTAACACTAAAAATATTTTTATCAATATTACATGAAATTTGATCCAAAATTAATTTTATCAATTGTAAACGACCTCGGTACATAAACTTCATCAGGACTACAACCTAATCGCTCTGCTTTAACTTGTTTATATTGATTAATAAAATTTTGATACATTTCTTCATCATTGTTTTTTTTCGATAGCACTATTTTTTTTATTAATCTGTTTTCATTTTCTAAAAGGCTGTTTAATTTTTCCATAGCATTAGTACGATGTGATCTATCTAAATCTCCTGTTGTTATCTCCTGTAATTTTTGCCTGATAGATAAAAATTGTTTTTCACTGTTGTTATACATTATAGGGACGATTTCATTACTTCCTTTGTTATAGTTTCCTGATACCTTCTCAACAATGATAAAATCTTCTTTATCAAATATCTTACAAAAAGCACCAAGATCTTTTTTAGTTAAATAGCTTTGTATTTTTCTTTTCCATTCTATGAAACTAATATGTGTATTCATGAAAGCAAGTTCATTATCATCAATAAACTGTTTATAGAACTTCATTTTAAAATCTATGAATTGACTTTTTATTTTACTAAGTTGTTTATTCAAATTAGTAAATACTTCATCGTTCATACTATCACTATCAAAAGAGAAGTGGATGTATTCATTAAACATATATAAATAGTCTTTAAAGTTATTTTCTTCTACAAACGATTTACCGTGTTGTAAGTCTTCAATAAAGTTGTCAGTCTTCATTTGACTATAAAATTTAGCTAACATTCTTTCAGTATCACTGATATCATTTAAAGCCGATAATTTTTGACTACGACTTTTTTCAGTTATCTTAATAGCTTGTTCGTTTGCTACTTTTCTTTTACTGATATCATTTATTATTATTTCGTTATTTGTTTCTTTCTTAAAAAAGGCATTAATAATTTGACCTGTTCTTTTTTTATATCTGTATAAGAATGATTGTGTTTTTGATTTCTTCATTTTACATCCTTCCTTTTTATTTTATTTTCAAACTCACTTAATAACTTCTCTAAGTTACCACTCAATTATGTTGTTTATTATTTTCTATTCTTCATTCATAATAACTCTATTTTCTATAATCACGTTATTTTTGCTTGTCATAAATAACTTATCATCTAAAAATTATCATTCAATAATTTTTGGCAAGTTAATTGCTGATAAAAAATTAAAGAGGGTAATGAAGAGCTAAAACCAAAAATATATTTATAAAAAAATTGTTTTCAAAAATCTATATGAAAATATCAAAAAATAATTTTAATGATTTATGGTTGTATTGATTTTGAAAGGCTGTGATAAAAAAAGCGTTATAAAAATATCGAAAAATAATTTTAATAATTTATGAAAGTTATAGTTTTATAAAAATATGATTTACTATTTTATATTTTTAATTTATTAAAGTATAAGAGTGAGGGGGGTGAAATAAATAAACTTAATCAAAAAATATTTATCATAATATAGAAAAATAATTTTAATGATTTGTGAGGTACGCAATAAACAAGGACTACAAAAATAAAAGCGTTATAAAAATATCGTCAATCTTAAAACAATTAACCTCAAAAAATTTTATCATTCTATAAATATAGCCCACAAATCAACACAGAAAGACCACAGCAAGAAAACTTATACTTTTAAGCCTTATATTACCTATATCGTTTAAAGTGTCGTTTATAGCTATTTTAAAGCCTTCATTTAATACCTGATATTAACAATAATAACTTAAATAAAAATGAAAAATAAACACCCGTAAATAGTCTTGCCTGATAAATTATCTACCTACAAATCACACACAAAAGCCAGATAAGAGATATAAAAACAAAAACTTGATACTGATATTAGTTTATAGCTTTTAAAAAGAGAAATAATCTTAGCGGTTTAATATGAGAAGAAAACTTGTTTTTCTTCTTTCAGGAACAATCATAAGCCATCATATTATAATATAAAGATTACTACCTATATTTGCATCTTTAAAAATTGATGATATATTAAAGGTATAACAAATAAAAACATAAAATGACTGTTCACAAATCTTCAAAATTATTTAATATTACTCTTTCCCATAAATCTTTAAATATATTTTTAAATTTATTTTTATTAATTTTTCCCTTATTTTGTAATCTTTTTTATTTAGTCAGTACAATTATAATATGCCAGTTTAGTAAAAAAGTAATAACCTGCGCTAAAGCTTGTCTATCACTTTTTTTCAACTGGCTTCTTGAAAGAAGCAACGCACTACTAAACTCGCTACGCTCATTAAGTATTGCCAATAGATTTCTAACATATGAAGAAGCCCTAACGGGACTTCTAATTATGGAAAAGTTAGCCACTTTTAACGCTTTCATAGCTAATAGAATACTATCTGTATTTGTATTCATTTCACTATTTGAAGAAAACTTCAAAAAGATAACTTTTCCTGTAAGTCATAAACAAGCTGATGAAGACCATATTTATACTGGAAAAAATATAGATCTTCCTACTTACAATTATAACATAAAAACTTATTTTCCTAAGTTATCTATAACATTATTTTTAATGTTTTCACTGTATTTGTTTACTATAAATTTTATGATTTGTTGCCAACAAATTAATAAATATATGTCTAAATATATTTCAACATTTATAAAAACTACGATAAATAATTCAATATATTTTGTGATTTATATAATCAAAAATATGTTAATCACGAATGAAAAGTTATCAAGAAATGATGAAGTTTTCACTCAACTTTTTAATAAATTAACACACAACACAATGGAGTTTATTGTTTATAAGGAGATAGAAAATGTCTAATAACAACCATACCGATAAGCAAGTTTCCGACTCAAAATTGAAAGAGTTAGAGCTAACAAGAAAGGAAGAAGCCGCAAAGAAAAGGGCTTCCGATCAAAAGATTGCTGCTGATGAAAAGCTATCAAAAATGCTAAAAGATAGAGCAGATCGTGAGTTAGATTTTTACGCAAAGCAACAGCAACGTGAAAAATTAAGGGCTGAAAAACTCGAACAACAAGAGCAAGAAAGGTTAGAAAGAGCTAACGAAGAACAGAAAAAACGTGAGCGCACCGACAGCAAAAAGATGCAAAATATGAAGGTAGCTCACAACAATTTAATCACAACTGTTATACGTGCTAAGTCAAAAGGTATCTCTCTAAGAGCTAACGGAACGTCAAGACCAAACGGTATTATTCCTAAAAAATTCCAAGCTAAAGCGAAAAATATTAGCACTGGTAAGACTAATATAGCTTCATTTGTTGCGACTGAAAGTTTCGCAAGTCCACATAGTGAGGGTATGATTTTTGATAATAGCAATAAGGTAGACCACAACTATTCCGTTAAAGTTGCGAAGACTACAAAAGAGATTTTAGATAACGCAAAAGAGCGTGGCGAGAACATTACAAGAAGAGAAGCTAAGGTAAAAGCCGAAGCTAAACACGCTGGTTATCGTAAACAAGCACAAGCAAAAGCAAAGAAAAGTACAAAGGGTAGCGCACAAGTTTACGCTATAGATGAACATAACTTTCGTATAGAAGTCGCACCTAATAGTGAGATTGAATACGACCCTTCTATGATAAATCAAAACCTACTTATCAACTATGTACCTGCTTATAAGTATACAGTTTATAAGTTAGTTGAAGACGCAAATATTAAGTTTAAAAATATTGTAGAAGAGACAAATAATCCTTCTCAATATGAAGATGACCCACGTTTTGAAGTAAGAGAAAACTTTCTTTATACCGTTTATGAGAACGTTGAAAATGAAGAGGGCTTAGGGAAAATTGCTGAAAGAACAAATGATATAAGTGCTTATGTTAACGACCCAAGATACACAATAAGACAAAACTCAAAAGCTTACTTCTTCGGTGAAATGACAAAAGGTATGCGTATAAAAACAATGGAAACCGCGCAATCTTTCATCAAAAATCAATTCGAAACTTACTTACAAAGAGTGGAAGATAACAAGCCAAGAGTTAATGAGTTAACACAACTTAATAAGAAAGCTAACTCTGCTATAAAGCAAAATATCATCGAAAAAATGCCTACTTTCGAACAGTGGAGCAACCTATTAGAGACAGCTTATCAATCAAGCAAATCATTAATGGAAGAGTTAAATAAGTTACCTTCTACCGCAAAAGTTAATGGCAATATTAAGTCAATGGAAAAGAAGCTTGAAGACAAAACATTAAGAAATGAGCTGAAAAAAAATCTTAAAGAGGGCATAAAGAAAGCAAATAAAGATAAAGAACGTATCAAAGAGATAAATAAGCAATTACTAAATATACGTGAAAAAACACTTGGCAAAGAACTATCAAAGTCAGGTTCTATGAAGACTATTTTTAAAGATAGTTTAGATATTTATGCTTCTAATAAAAAGAAACTTAAAGCAATTTTATGGTTTAAAGCTAATGTATCTAACAAAAATAAAGCGGAAATTAAACAGAAGCTTGTTGAGTTAAAGAATAAGTATAACCTAACAAATAGCAACGCAGTTGAAAGAGAGATAAGAAAGCTAACAAGTGAAGAAAACTTTAATAAACTTGTTCGCTATAATAAATTTTTAACTCAAATACAATGGAAGTTTAATAAAGACAAGGGCGGTTTTATTAACCTTGATAAGTTAAGAAAAGATAAAAACCTGAAAGAGTTTTATGCTTCTATCACTGATGAAGACATAGCAAAGTATCAACAGTCCGATAAACATATAAGCGACTTAAAGAGAGCAATAGACCTTGAAAAGCGTATAGCAGAAGGTAAAAAAGCTACCAAGCCTTTATTCTCTTCGAAGGAATTAAATAGTAAAGAGTATGTAGCTACTCGTTTACTTATAGAGAGTTTTAACCTCACTAACAATAAGAGTAATCAAGACGGTTATATCTCACAAGTTGTGAGAAAGTTTACTATTAACAACGAAAGACAAGAGTTAGGTTTAAACGAAGAACGCTCAAATCTTCCTTCTACTGACCCTAAATCAATCTCAAATCTTAGGACAATGACTTATACCGTTTTGACTTTTCCTACCTTCTTAGGATCGTCTTTTGAGTTTATTGAGCCAGAAGATATGGTTAAAGCAGCTAAGTATCGTATGGCAAAACTTTACCCTAATTACGATATTCTTAACATGCAATTACACGTAGACGAACACCACAGCCATATACATATACAGAACAGCAACCTTAACAGAGAGACAGGCTTTTATGACTTTGGCAGGACAAAGGTTGACCTTGTTAATGAATATAATGTTGATAACTATGTTAAGCGCCAGCAGTTCAAAGCAGCTTTCGAACAAGACCTTTCTATTACCTTCCAGCTATTCGACCAAAGGAAAAAAGAGGTTGAAGCTAATGGTGAAGTGGTTGAGCTTGAAGACGTTTTAAACCACGTTTGGATCGCAATTGACGAGTTTGTTGAAGACAATGATATGAATGGCTTTAACTTTTCAACGGTAAGACCAGCGCTTGAAATACTGATAAAAAAGTATGGCGAAGGACTAAACGGTAGTAAAGATTTTTCACAAGCTTACGAGTTAATCAAAGAGCAAGTGATGCATATTTACAATGAAAAGCCACGCATTTATGACTACGGTACTATGTCATATAGTGAGAAGGTTATGTTTGGTATGGACTTTGAAAATATGAATTTCAATACCGTAACAAAAGAATTTTTCTCTTCACCTGAAATGAAAAAGAAGTACCCAAACCTTGAATTTACCAACCTTGACGAGACTGATTATAGAAGACATGAGCAGAGAGTTTTTTATAACAACAGTAAAGGTATTGACAACTCTTTCACTTTCCAAGGGCGTGTTTTCCAGCCTGAAATGACTGACGAAGAGGTATTAGACAAGAAGAAAAATCGTAACAATAAGAACGAGAGTAAACTTAAAACAGGTAGAAACACTCAGCAATTAGCTATTGAGAAAGAGTTTAAGATGTATGCGACAGAGCAAGAACTATTGAAGCACGAAACTGATCTTAAAGAGAAACAAGAAGCAGTAGCTAAGTTATCTAAGACCAATGTTAGACTTAAAAAATCACAAGCAGCATTAGCAGCAGAAGTGAGACAAGCAAAAGAAGAAGCTAAGTTATTAAACAAGTCTAATGAAAAAAATCGTGAAAATAACCCTGTTATTGCTAACGCACAAGTGGACTTTGCTATCAAACTTATAGAAGTCTTTATAGGTAATACTGATTATGATTTTGAGATTGATGAGATAAAGCAGAAGGTTGATAAGTTATACAATACTGATCCAGAAATGAAGAAACTGAATGAAGTAGCATTAAAGTCGCTTGCTCTTCGTAATGATAATAATGACAGTAATGAAATGTCTTCTTCACAAAAATTATTTAAAGCTATGATTTCGGAATGGTACAGAAGAGACAAGAAAGTTATACCTGATAACTTGTACTACGCAGTAAAAGATCCTGATTTGTTCAGTGAGTTAACTATACAAACTGATAAAGCTAATGACCCTAACAAGGTACTTGCTGATGAATATTGCTTAATGTCTTTTGCTGATGCTAAGGGCGGTTTAGATAAGATATTGAGCCAAGACGATATCGAAATGCTTGAAGAAATTATTGACGATTACGGCATTGATCTTAACCAGTACACGGCAAAAGAAACCTTATCAATGCTTGAAGACTTTAAGTTAAGGGCTGATACAGACAGTATGATTATGGAGTATGAAGAACGTAAGAATAAGAGAAGGTACAAGCCAAAACTTACTTACACCCCTGATAGTATCTAAACAAAAAAGGAAGCAAAAACGCTTCCTTTCTTTTTATTCTAAAAGCACTTGGTTAAAGCAATGAGTTAACCAAATACTCTTCTTTAATACGCAACTCTTCACTTTCGATAAACTCACTCAGGTACTTTTCAAAGTCTTTAAAGTCTTCTTCGTTATCGAAGCTTGTATCAATTCTAAGAGCGATTGAGTTGTGTAGAGCATCATCAATTACCGTCATATCACCGACAAAACGCACATTGTTTCTTTCATTGTCAGCGTTTAAGACACCCACGATAGTTTTATCAATATCATTTAATACTGTATCACTATGTGTTGATCTTACATTCACCAGTAAGTGATTTGAGGACATTTCAAGCACATTACCAAGTACTATCTCACCTGAAAGTTTTAACACTACCAGTTGATTAGGGCAGTGAATAAACTCACTTCTATATCGTCTATGTAAGTTATTGATAGCTTCTATTGAAAGGCGGTTGTCTTTAACTTTCGCATGAACGGTGGCTTTATAATCGAACTGATTATAAGTAAATGACAGTGTATATACATTACCGTCTAACTCTAAATTGTCATTTACCTGAATAAGAACCTTTCCTTTATTTATACCCATGCGGCTAACAACGTCTTTGTCATTTATTAAAACTTTAACGTCTTTATCTACAATCATTTTTAATATTATTAAGTTTTCTCCATTAGCTTTTTCATAATTATATGAAGGTTTGTTTGTTTTATTAATAATATTTTTATTTAATTTTTCTTTAACACTTATTATATCAGTCATATTTTTTTGCTCCCTTTGTCTTTATAAGATG